>JAFTUJ010000584.1 GCA_017466305.1 Thermoguttaceae bacterium | reverse complement strand
GCCGAAATTCCGGGCGACGCGGCCCTGAAAGCGCTCGAAAAAGCCCGCGACGCCGCCGAAGGCGACAAAAAAGCGGCGCTCGACCACTTCATTAAATCGCGCTCCGTCGACTGCTCGCCGGCCGTCGAAACCGAGACGATTCAATCGCTTCCGTACGTTTCGGACGCGAAATTCGCCGAGTTTATGAACGGTTTCGACAAACTCTCCGACGACGATAAAGCGCGCGCTCTCGGCGCTTTGCGCGTCCGCAAAACGAAGGATTGCGTCGACGTCGCCGTCAAGGCGTTGAAATCGGAATCGGTCGAAGTCAAGCGCGCGGCGATCCTTGCGCTCGAAAAAATCGCGACCGGCAAAGAGTTCGACGTTCTTTACGAACAAATGAAAACGTTCGACCGCGGTTTCGTCGCCGACGCGATGAAGCGGATTCCGGGCGCCGATTTCGACGCCGCCGTCGCCGCCGCGTTGAAGAAGGAAACGAACGGCGATAACGCGGCGACCCTCGCCGACGTCGTTAGCGCTCGTTACCTCGTTTCGGAAGTTGCGTCGCTCCTCGACGCGGCGAAAAAGGACGATTGCCCGATTCGTCTGCAACTCCTGACCGCGGCGGAACGTCTTGCGACGAAAGAACATATCGGCGATTTCGTCGACGCGTTCGTCGCGATTCCGGCGGGCGGCGACCGCGACCGCGCCGAGCAAATTATCTCGCGTCTTTGCGAAGGCGACGCGACTCCGGTCATCGCGAAGATGAACAACGCCAACGGCGCGGCGATCTTCCCGTTGTTGGGACGTATCGGCGGCGACGCGGCGTTCGCGCAAATCGAACGCGGTTTGAAATCCGGGAACGCCGCGATGATCGCGCTTTCCGTCCGTTCGCTCTGCAACTGGCCGAACGCGAAGGTCGCGCCGCAACTTCTCGACGCCGCGAAGAACGCCGCGTATCCGGAAAATATGCGAATTCAAGCGTTGCGCGCTTATATTCGCGTCGTTTCGCTTCCGGACGACCAAGACGCCGTCGATATGTCCGGCGCCGACAAGTTGGCCGCGTTGAAAGACGCGTTCAAACTGGCGACCCGCGACGACGAACGCAACTTGGCGCTCGAACGCGTCGGCGCCGTCCGCGAGCTGGACTCGGTGAAGTTCGCGCTTGAATACGTCGACAATAAAGCGTTGCAAAACAAAGCGTTGAACGCCGTTCTCGACCTCGCGCACCAAGACTTCCTCCGTAAAAAGGACAAAGACCTCTTTACGAAGGCGCTCGACGTCGTTCTCGAAAAGGGCGACCAAGGCCAAAAAGACCGCGCCGGTCGTTATAAGGCCGCGATGAAGTAAGCCGTTAAATAACGCCGTTTAAGACGGACGGCGGCATTTGACCGCGCTCGACGGTTCGCGTCGGGCGCCGATTGAAACGTTTTTCGCGTTGGAGCGTTGATTTCGCATCCGACGCGGGAAACGTTTTTTTTTGTTTTTTTTGACTTTTACTCCTTGCGACGCTTGAATTTGCGGCGTTCGAGCGATATAATTGAGGGCGAAAAGGAACCGTCGACGTCGAGGCGGTTGCGAACGAACGCGCGTCGAGCGAATAACTTGCGTCAAAAGGAGCGGGCGATGAAGGGAAAAAAACAAATCGGAAAAAGGGACAAAATGGTCGCGGCGTTTGGAGGCGCGGCGCTTTTAACCGCGATGATCGGCGGCGGCTTGGTCGAGGGACAAGACGCGCAACCGCTTGCGAAGTTGGAAGTTGCGTCGACGGCGCAAGCGGCGGGCGGCGAGTCGATTCGAAACGGCGACGCGCCGTCGAGGCCGGTTCCGGTCGTCGGCAAGATCGCGTCGCTCGGCGTTTTCAAGAACGGAATCGCGGTCGTCGAGGAGCGTTTCGAGGTTCCGGGGCCCGGGCGTTACGCGACCTCGACGCCGCCGAGTCCGCTGCACGGGACGTTTTTCATCGAGAGCGACGGCGTCGTCGAGACGACTTCGACCGTCGACGACGTCGAGGTTCCTATAAGCGAAGCGTCGGAAATCGACTGGACGCAAGACTTTAGCGGGCGCAAAGTGCGCGTCGTTTTGCCCGGCGAGTCGGAGCCGCGCGAGCTGCGAATCGTTCCGACGGGGCGTTCCGTCGACGGCGAAAGGTCGAGCGACGGCGCGAGCGCTTACGCGGCGTCGCGTTGGAACGGCGCGTTTTCGAGCGCTCTTTCGCCGCAAATCGCCGGCGTCGTTCGGTCGAACGTCGGCGGCGTTCTTTTCGCAACCGACGACGGCGAAACGATTTGGGTGAACGACGCGGCGGAGATTAAAGTCGTTTCGACCGCGCCCGGCGAAGGCCCGACGACCGTTTGGCGGAAGCGTCCGCGGCTGATTTTCGACGTCAAACCGAGCGGCGACGGCGCGGAAAAAGGGGAAACGGGAAAAACCGGCTCGACGACGATTCGGCTCTTTTACTTGACGCGCGGGGCGACTTGGGCGCCGCAGTATCGCGTTCGGACGCTCGACGGCGAAACGCTCGAAATCGAGCAAAACGCGATACTTGCGAACGAATGGCGTTCGTTCGAAGGAACGCCGGTCGCGCTCTTTAGCGGGTTTCCGCAAATCGCGACGCGCGACGCGCTTTCGCCGATGTCGCCGAGCGTCGACTTAAACGGCTTTTTTACGTCGCTTACGTCGGGCGCGAACGGCGCGGCGGGGCTTTACGCTCGCGGAGGCGGCGCTTCGATGCTAACGCAACAAGCGTTGACGCTAAACGCCGTCGCTCCAACGGGTTCCGGAACGGGCGGCGGTCTTGGCGCGGCGTCGGGCGACGAGGCGTCGTTCGGCGAAGGCGTCGACGTGTTCGCGCAAGCGGTCGGGCGCAAAACGTTGGCGAAAAACGACCGAACGCTCTTTTCGGTCGCTCGCAAAACGGCGCCTTATCGCCGCGTCGTCTGTTGGGATATCGCCGATATTTGGGACGAAAACGGACGGCGGCGCGACCCGAGCGCTTTTTTAAGCGACGGCGGGACAAGCGTTTACGGTCGAACGACTTCCGGCGAAAACTTGGTCGCGAACGGAAGCCGCTTCTCGGAACCTTGGGACGCGCTGCAGTTTGCGAATCCGTTCGACTTTCCGACGACGACCGGCCCGGCGACCGTCGTCGACGGCGCGCGCTTCTTAGGGCAAAATCCGATTTATTGGACGAATCCCGGCGAAACGACCTTATTGCCGATAACGAAAGCGCTTAGCGTTCGCGTTCGCTCCGTCGAAAACGAGCGTTCCGAATACGACGCGCCGTCGACGAACGAGGCCGAATCGCGCTCGAACGGGCCGGAAAACCTTGACGGTTTGGTCGCGGAAATCGCCGCGCAAAGGGCCGCCGGAAACGTCGCGAACGCCGTAAACGTCGCGCCTAAACCCGGGAATAACGGCGAGTTGCGCTGGAAGGACGTTCAAGAAATTCGGCGCGATCTTTGGGGCCGAGACGTCCGAGTTCTGCCTTGGGGGAACCATTTTCGCGTCGCGGTGATCGACGCGGAAATCGAAATCGCCAACAATCGCGACGAGGAAACGACCGTTTTGCTGAGTCGGCAATTCTCCGGCGTCGCGCTTCCGGAATCGTTCGAGGGGTTCGACGAACCGCCGAAAATAACGGTAATCGGCGACGCCGCAAGCGGTTACGCGGCGAACCGCGTCAATCGACGGCAAGAAATGCGTTGGACGACGACGCTCAAACCGGGCGAAAAACGGACGCTGAAATTCTCGTTCCAAACGTTGATTTGGATTTAAAGCGCGATGAAATAAGAGATTAGCGCGAAGTAAAACGAGAAACCGGTCGACGGCGTTCTTGGCGCGTCGTCGACCGGTCGATTTTTAGAGCGAGGGCGGGGCGTTACTCGACGACGTCGCCGAGAACGAGAATCGGGCCGAACCAAACGTTGCGACCGTTGTACTTAGGTTCGGCGAGTTCCTTTTCCGGATCGGCGAGGCGGAACGCGACCGGTTGACGGCTCGGTTGCTCCGCGTCGATTTCGACCGTCGCTTCGTGAACGACGTTCGGGTCGAGTCCGTCGGCGAGCGTCAGCGTCGCGAGGCGCCAGTAAGTGCAAAAACTGTCGAAACGCGGAATCGGATTGTTGTGCGGCTTGCCGTCGACGGTAACGCGGACTTGACCGCCGTTCGGGCCTAAAATATCGTAAATCTTGACCTGAGAGCCTTTAAAGCGGAACGTCAGTTTCGCGCCGGGAGCGTCCGAGGTGAAAACGACGTCGCCGAGGCGGCTCTTCGTCCAAGAAAGCGGCGAGTCGGCGGGAAGCGGCTTCCAGTCGCCGGAGAGTTGCGTTTCCTTGATCGGAACCGATTTCGAGTTCTCGAAGTTGCCGTCGATAAACGATTTAGCAAGCTTGGCGGTTCGCGTCGACGGCGCGGGGAACGGCGTCGTTTTCGCTTGGGCGCGCATCTTGCGGAACGCGTCGCAAACGACTTCCGTGTAAATCTGGTGTCCGGCGTCGAGCGGGTGAACGCCGTCGGTCGAGAAGTGAATTTTGCCGTCTTCCGGTTTCTCGCTTTGATAGGTAAGTTGTTCTTTTTCGGCGAGTTGAACGACCGGAATGTTAAAATCGAACGACGGAATCCCGTAAAATTCCGCGATCTGCTCCTGCGCCGAAACCGAACGCGGCGTCTTGCCGCTCTTGTAGTCGTTCTCGTGCCCGACGCGGTACGTGTAAACGAAAACAACGTCGATCGACGGGTTGTAACGCCAAATTTGGCGAACGATTCCCTCGAACTGCTTCCAAATGTGTTCGGGGCCGGTTCCGCCGTCGTTGACCGCGAACTCGACGAAAACCAAGTCCGGGTCGTGTTTTAGGACGTCCGGGCCCAAACGGTAAACGCCGAGGTCGCTCCCGGTGCCGCCGATCGCCGCGTCGACTTCGGAAAATTCCGAGTTCGGGAAAAGCTCCTTAAACTTCGCGAGCGTTTGGACGCGCCAACCGGGCG
>JAFTUJ010000583.1 GCA_017466305.1 Thermoguttaceae bacterium | reverse complement strand
TTCGGACAAGGCGTCGCAAAAGACGAGCGTCAAGCGCGTCAAAAATTCCTTGAAGCTTACGCGCTTGGCGACTTTGACGCGGCGACGCGGCTTGGCGATTGCGCGCTCAACGGTTGGGGCGTCGAGAAAAACGAGCAAGAGGCGCTCCAATATTATCAAGAAGCGTCCGAGGCGAACCGTCCCGCCGCAACCAACGCGCTCGCCGACCTTTACGAATTGGGACACGGCGTCGCTCAAGACGACGCAAAAGCGCTCGAATTACGTCGGAAAGCCGCCGAACAAAACAATTCGACGGCGCAAAAATGCTTGGGCGATTATTATTTGTCGGGGCTCTTTGGGCTTCCGGTCGACGCGAAGGAAGCCGTCGGTTGGTACGAACGTTCCGTCGCGCAAAACAACGTCGACGCAATGTTGAGCTTGGCGCCGCTCCTGCAATTTGGGGTCGGCGGCGTTCAACGCAACGAAGTTCGCGCGTCGGAGCTGACGGAGAAAGCGGCGCGCTTGACGGCGCAAGCCCAACTCGAAGACGGCGCCGCGTCGTTTAACAACGACAATACTAGCGACGACGCGAGTTAAAAAGCGCCGCCGTTAGCGTTGACGCCGCGTCAATCGTTAATTTCGACCGGAACGAAATTCCATTCGTAATTCATCGCGGCGTCGACTTTTAACATGCGAAAGCCAAACGGGCGTTTATCGAAGTTACGCGACGTCGTTTCTCCGTTAAGAATCGGAACGCCGCGATACGTCCGTTCGAGCGTCGTATGCGTATGTCCCGCCAAATAGAATTTTACGCCGCAATCGACGCAAAAGTCGAGATACGCGCGCCGCTTGTCGGTCGGGAAATTGAAATACGCGTCCGCTTCGTCGAGCGCCTTCACGAACGGCGGAACGTGCGTCGCGACGATAACCGGCGTTTTATTTGACGCCGCGTCGCGCAGTTCCGCCTCGAACCAAGCCGAATGTTCGTCGCGAAGCGCCGTTTCGTCGGTCGGTCGGCAAAACTGCGAATTCGCCGCGACGACCTTCCAACCGTTGACAATCAACGACTTATTATCGTCGCCAAAAATTGCGCAATACGCGTCAAGGGCGGCTTTTTTGACCGGGTCGGGCACGTCGTGATTCCCGGGCGCGATCAAGAGCGGCGCCGCGATTTTCTTCAAAAGTCGCGGCCAATCGCGCGGCGCGTCCTCGACCAAATGCGTCATATCGCCGGCGAAAACGACGAGATCGGGCCGCGCCGCGTTCAGGAGTTCGATTTCCTTTTCCAGTCGACGCAAGTCTTGCCGATACGCCGCTTCGGCGTTTTCCGCGATTCCAAACCCGAGTTGCGGATCGCAACAATGCGCGACCGTCAGCGTCGGCTTCGTCCCTTCCGGAAGCGCGTCGACTTTCTTCGGAAAGTCTTTATTGTCAACGGTTTCGGCGGCGTTCAAAAGCGTTTCGCCGGTCAAGGCCGACGCGCCCAAAACGCCGAGCGCGCCCAAAAATTCGCGCCGTTCAAGCGAGCGTTTCATTCGTTTTCCTTTTCTTTTCGTTATTTTGGCCTTGAAGGCGACGCGACGTCAAACGTCGACGCCGCCTTCTTCACAAAAACGCAACAAAACATTTTACAACGGTTGCGTTTCTCAATCAACGAACAATTTACACGACGTCATTCGTTTGTTTTCGCTTGTTCGAAACGCGCCGCGGCGTTCAGGAAGTGCGTCGTAATCCAAAAAACGGTCCAACTTTCGGAGTAACCGCCGCGAAGTTTCAGGACGTCCGACATATCGCCCTGCTGCGCGAAGTTCGTATGTTGGAGTTGCTCGCCTTGGCTGCCGAACACGTCGATCAGCTGCCCGCAACTGCGGAACATCGGCTCGGCGACGCATTCGTAACTCGTTTTCCCTAAAAGTTTTCCGAGACGTTTAATCTCCGGCGCGAAGAGGACGCCGTACACGTCGATGTGTTGGTTTTGCGCCGACACGACCGTCCAGCCGCGCGTCTTGAATTGGAAGTCGCTCATTCGACCGGGCGGGAGCGGCACATCCCAAACCATTAAATAACTGATACATACGTCGGCGGCGTGTTCGGCCCAAGCGAGATATTTTTCGTCGCCCAGCACGTCGTACATCGTCAAAAAGCCTTGGAACGCGGCCCAGGCGCCTTCTTTATCCTCGCACTTCGCGTCGAGCGTTCCGCCCCAATACGGCTCGCGCATCGAGAGGTGGCGGTCGGCGAACGTCGCGGCGGCCTTTTCGGCGGCTTGTTTGTAAACGTCGTCGCCAAAGAGTTTATACGACAAAATCAGCGGCGCGATATAAAAACCTTCGGCGGTCGAGCGCGGTTTCCAATCGTCTTTCAGGACGCGATTCGCGGCGGAGAGGGCGGCCGCTTTCAGGAACGTTTCCCATTGCGACGTATTGTAAATTTTGTTTTCGCGCGCCGACTCGATCGCCTTCGCGAAGTTGTACATGCATTGGCCCATCGAAACCGGGTCGCTCACATTACGCCACGTCGCGTTCGACGGCTCGAACTCGACGGAAAAACCGGCTTCCGTTACCGGCGACGTCGAGAGGAAGTCGAGCGAGCGTTGCACGACGTCGCGAATCCAAGCGCGGTTCGCGTCGCGTTCGTCTTCCGGGTAGAGCGCGACCAAAACGTCTTCAAGTTCTTGAAACGCAAAGCCTAAGGAGTCGGCTTGCCCGCACCAACCGGTTACGATGCGCGGCTTCATAAAGTCCGGGTACATATTGAAACCGGCGAACTTTTTGCCGTCGACTTCGCCCTCGAACCAGCGCGACTTCGCGAACTCGAACTTGCTCTTCAAGATGAACTCGGTCGTCGGAAGGTCTTCGCAATAAAAGGGTTGGAACAATTCGATCGCTTTTTCGACCGGCTTTTGGAACGCCGTTCCTTCGCGCTCGATCGCCCAGACGTCGAGGTAAAAGGTCTTTTCGATCGTCGTTCCCGGGATGACGCGCAGGGTCGCCTTCGGGTATTCCATCGGGCGCGCTTGGAGGGCTTTAGCGACGGAGTTTTGACCGTTGTAACCGATAAACCCGCTGTACAGAACGAGTTCCGAGACGTCTTCCGCCGTCGCGCGGACGCCCGCCGACCACCATTGATCTTGCACGGAGCCGCGAAGCGCCGGGGTCGGACGGGTGTAAAGCGCGACGCCGGTCTTCGCCGGGGCGTTTTCAAGGCAAACGAACGGTTCCGGGAAGCGGTGTTCTTCGAAAATCGCGAATTCGCCGGGGTTTGCGAAGTACCGCGCGACGCCGTTCGGGGTGTTTTTCGCGCCGGACGGGTTGCCGTAATAGACGATTCCCGGGAGGAACGCCGGGAGCCGCTCGCCGAGCGCTTCGAAGCGAACGGACAGGGTCGCGTCGTTCCAGTCTTTCTCGCCGACGTAATCGAAGCGACGGACGCACTTTAGGAGACCGTTTTCGAGCGAGTAAACGTCGCGGACGGCGAGCTTGCCGCCGTCGAGTTCGAGTTCGCCGGTCAGAATCGTCGCGTCGCCGAACGTTCGCAACTCCTTCGCTTGTATATGTTTCCAACCGGACGGCGCGCCGTTTTCCCAAGCGGTCGCGACGGACCAAAGCCCCTCCGCCGGGGAACGAAGCGCGACGTCGCCCGCCGCGTTCTTCAAGCAAATCGAGTAAACGCCGTCCTTTTCGACGATAAAATCTTTCGAATCCCAACCGAGCGCCGCGTTCGAAGCGACGAGAAGCGCCAACATTGCGACGCCGCAAACCGCGACGCTTAACGACTTAACGACGCCGAGTAAAAAACCGTTCTTTCGTTTCATCAATCCGACTTTCGTTCAAATGGAGTCGACCGCCGCGCCGAACGCCAAAAACGCCGCGCTCGAGCGACGGTCGGGAACTTTTCGTCGATTATAAAGGATTCGCGCCGAAATTCCAAGCGGCAAACGCGATTTTGCGGAAAAAAACGGCAAGAAAACCGCCAAACGCTCCCGGTCGGAAAGCGTTTGGCGTCGGAATCGTCTTTTCCGTCGCCCTATAAGCGCTTATTTTCCAAGTTCTTCGGACGCGCAGTTTTCGCACACTTTTCGTTCTTCGACGTTCTCTTGATTTTCCGACGCGCGAACTTCGCGTCGAGAACCGTCGGCGTTGAAAACGTTTAAACGCAATAAACGACGCAAGTAATTGCAAGCGAAATAACAACCGGATAAAATCCCCATTGAAATCGACGCGTCGAAAAAGACAAATAGGTAAACGTATTTTTGGGCGTAATAGAAGTAAGAGTTCCCTTCCCTTGGAAACGAAGCGACGCCCAAAAATAAAAAGACCCCGCCAATAAAGGGAATAACAGTTCTTCGCCGCCTCGCCTCGACGATATTTACCGCGCATACGAGCAAACCGACGATAAATACGGAAGTCGCCAGCACATACATCGAAGTTTTGCCAAGGAAAACGGGCGCAAGCAAAACAAACGTAACGAGCGCGTAAAGAGTCAAACAGCCGCAATTTTCTTTGGGATGCAAGAGCAAACAAAAAAAAACGAGAAGCCAAAAAGCTAAAATCCACCCCATCGCTTTTCTCCCCCTTATCGTAAAGGTTGCGCCTAGCGACGCGACGCCGTCGTTTTTCAACGCGTCGAACGAAGGCGACAAACCGCCGCTTTCGATTATAAACGCGGCGTTTCGGAAAATCAAGCGTTTCGGCGAAAAAAAGTTTTCGACGCGCTCAACGTTATCGCGGGCGGCGGAAACCAACAAAAGCGGCGATTAGGCAAGTCGTTTTCGGAGAAGAAGTTGCGACGCTCGTCCAACGCGGCGTGGCAAGTTTAAGAGAATACGCCGATTACTTTTCGTCGGCGCGGTCGGATTCGACGCGGCGTCGCGTTGGAGCCGCGACCGACGCAACCTCGACAAGAACGCGATTTAACGCCCCAAGCGGCGCGTTTCGGCGGCGAGTTCGACAAGCCAAGCCTCGACGATACACGGAAGATTCGCGTTGCGGTCGACTTGCTCCAACGCGTCGAGCGTTCGTTCGGCGCAGCGGATCGCCGACTCGACGTTCCAACGCCCAAGTTCAAGCGCGGCGCGGAGATACGGCCCGACGACCGACGCGTCGCGAACCGGCGTCGCGCCTCGCGACGTCGCGTCGAGCGCGGCGACGAGCCCGCGATAAAATTCGAGCGCGGTCGCAAGGGTCGCCTGCAAACGTCGGCGACGCGGCGGCGCCTCCTTCCCGGCCTCCTCGACGAACTCGTTCAAACGCGCCGCGAAGTCGACGGCGTGTAAACGCTCTTTCGCCAACTCGCGCAACAGCTCCTGTTGGAACCCGGCGAACGGTCGGTCGAGCGCTTTTTCCGCTTCGACGAGCGAACCCCGCGAACGCCGCGCGACCGAGTCGGCCTCCTCCGGCGTTTCGACGCGGCCTCGGTCGAGCAAAATTTGCGCGATCGCGTCGGTCGCAAGCGGTTGAAATCTAAAGGTTTGACAGCGCGACCGAATCGTCGGGAGTTGTTTCGTCGCGCTCGTTCCGATCAAGATAATCAGCGAGTTCGCCGGCGGCTCCTCCAACGTTTTCAGAAGCGCGTTCGCCCCCTCTTGGTTGAAAAAGTCGGCGTCGTCGATCACCGCGATCTTGCGGCCGCCCATATACGCCGTTTGGTTCAGCTCGAAACAGAGCCCGGCGCGCATTCGGTTGTCTTTGTCGCCGACCAAAAGTTCCAACGGCAACAGCGAACGCTCCGGCGGCTTGCAGACGTAATGAAAGTCCGGGTGCGTCGGGATTAACGCTTCGTCGACGTCGCGTCGCAACTCAAATTGACGGCAGCTTTCGCATTCGCCGCAAGGTTGGAAGCGGAGAAGTTCGGCGTCGCGGTCGAACTCTTGCGAATCGGCGGTTTGCGACGCGTCGTTCCAACCGTCGAGGAGCGCGGCGTCCCCCCGTTTCGGGAAATGACGGCGGCAAAGGAGCGTCTTCGCCAACGCGAACGCGAACGTCCGCTTCCCGACGCCGTTCGGGCCGACGAAAAGAAAACTTCCGCCGAGCCGCTTGCGTCGGTTCGCTCGCGCGAATTGAAGCGCAATCTCGTCGCAACCGAAAATTCCTTGCCAACTCAAAGCCGATTTCCTCCCGAAAAGCCGCCGTTTCGATTGACGACGCCGCGTCGTCTCGACCGATTTAAACGGCGAAACGACGCGACTTCCGTTTCAAGTTCAAGAGCGTTCGCGCGTCCAGACGCAGACGCCGCCCGGACGGTCTTCGAGCGAAACGCCGAGTTCCTTCAAGCGGTTGCGAATCTCGTCGGCGGTCGCGAAATCCTTGTTTTTCTTCGCGGCGCGGCGCAGGTCGATCAGGAGCGTCATCAGCGGTTCAACGAGCGAATCGTCTTGCGCCGACTCTTCTTCGACCGGAGCGCGGAAAAGACCGAGCGTCGCGGCCAATTCCTTAAAGACTTGCGTCGCGGCTTTTAACGTCGCGCGAGCCGATTGCGTCGCGGCGTCGCTCGGGGCGGTCGTTTCGAGTTTTTCGCTCTCGACGAACTTGTTCAGCGTTCGCAGGTAGTCGAAGAAAACGCCGACGCCGCCGCCGGTGTTGAAATCGTCGTCCATCGCGTCGAGGAATTTGGCCCGAAGCGCGCGGATTTGGTCGCCGAACTCGCCGGAAAGCGCTTCCGATTTCTCGAACGCGTCCCCTTCGGCGCGGGTCTTCGGCGCGTCGAGCGAGTAAAACGACTCGCCGCTAACCGCTTCAAAACGCTTGAAATAGCGATAGAAACTTTCGAGCCCCTTGCCGACTTCGCGCAAACGGTCTTCGCTGTAGTCGATCGGGCGGCGGTAATGGCTCGACAGGAGGAAGAAGCGAATGTTCTCCGGTTGGAACTTCGCCAACAGGTCGCGGAACGCCGACGCGCCTTTCGACTTGCTGATTTTCCCGGCTTCTTGCGACGCGAGATCGCCTTCTTTCGCGCCGGTTTCGCCGTTTTCGGCTCCGTCCGCTTCGCGCGTTTTGCGACCGCCGACTTTGCCGACTTCGTTCGACGCTTGCATTAAGCCGTTGTGCATCCAGTACTTAGCCATCGGCTTGCCGTTGCGGGCTTCGCTTTGCGCGATTTCGTTCTCGTGGTGCGGGAACTGCAGGTCGAGCCCGCCGCCGTGAACGTCGAACGTTTCGCCGAGAATCGAGCAACTCATCGCGCTGCACTCGATGTGCCAGCCCGGACGGCCCTTGCCCCAAGGCGAGTCCCAAGACGGTTCGTCCGGTTTCGCCGACTTCCAAAGCGCGAAGTCGAACGGCGAACGTTTCAGCGACGCGGTTCCGCCGCCGTCGCCGGTCATTTGCGCGAGGGTGCGGTTCGTCAGCTTGCCGTATTCCGCGAACTTTTCGACCTCGAAATAGACGTCGCCGCCCGACTCGTAAGCGAAACCCTTGGCGATCAGGTCGGCGGTGAAGTCGATAATTTCGCCGATGTAGTCGGTCGCCTTCGGGAAAACGTCGATCGTGTCGACGCCCATCGCGGCGAGGTTCGCTTTGTAGTCGGCGGTCATTTCGTCGGCGACGGCGCTCATCGGAATCCCGCGCTTTTGCGACTCGGCGATCAGTTTGTCGTCGACGTCGGTGATGTTGACGACCCAAGTCGTCTCGAAACCGGAGTACGTCAAGTAGCGTTTGATCGCGTCGAAAATGACCGGGCCGACCATATGCCCGATGTGGCTCGGCTTGTAAACGGTCGGGCCGCAGAGGTACATCCCGACTTTGCCCGGCGTCGTCGGTTGAAATTCTTCTTTCGTTCGCGTCAGCGTATTAAAAACTCGAATCATCGTCAACACTTTCGAGGGTTAATCGTTCGTTGAAAATCGGCGCCGACTCGCGACGGCTCCTTACCGTTATCATACATCGGCGATTTTATTTTTCAAGTCGGGGCAAAAAAACCGTTTCGGGCGAAAAGCGCGAAAATTTCCCGCAAAACCGCAAAATTTCGGAGAATCGCCCCATTTTTCCCGGTCGGCCCGCTTAAAAAAACGCGACGCGCCGCCGGTTCCGCGTCCGCCCCGACACAAAAAAAATCGACGCGGCCTCTAAAAACCGCGTCGATTTTCTTTCGCTTAACGAAATTCAAGCGTCAAACGCTCATTCCGCTTCGGTCGAGTAATCGATATCGAAGGTTTGGCCCTTCTTTTCGACCGTAATCGTTTTTTCTTGTTTGAAGACGCTCAAGTCCATCGATTCGACTTTGTCGCTCATCACGCCCGGATTCAAGACGGGGTCGGCTTCGAATTGCCCGACGACTTTCGACGCGGCGGTAACGGTAACCTTCTTTTCGCCGGTCGTCATTTCGCATTCGAATTTACCGTCTTTAATTTTGCAACCGTCCGACATGCCTTGACCGTCGACCGCGTCGAACTTCACGGCGCCGACGTCGATCGGTTCGCCGTCGACGGTGATCGTGCCGGAGACCGCAACCTTTTTCGGGCCTTTGTCGCAACCGACGAAAACAAACGCGCAAACGCACAGGGCCAACGCCGAAACAAAAATCTTCTTGTTCATTTTCTTCTCTCAAATATTAGGTTTCGAGGCTTGAAACGCGCCCCGTTTATCGCCGATTCAAAAAAACGCCGCCGCGAGAGGCGACGACGTTCTTCGAATCGCGCAAAAAATTACGCTAAAATTATTTCCGGCGGAAAATCGATTAGAGTTCGATATCCGTTTCGCCGCCCTTGGTCGTGGAGAGCGCTTTCCACGTGTCGGCGTTGATCGTGTCGGAGAAGAAGCGGACGGAGCCGTCGCCCATCGCCGCGTTGACGCCGCCGGAGTGGTTCGAGCGCGCCGCGGTGTATTCGACCGCGTCGACGACGACGCCCGGACGACGCGGTTCGTCTTCGTCGAGGCAGGTGCCGGTGTACATCGCGTCCGGGCTGGTGGAGTTCGGCGTGAGAATCGTCGAGAAACCGGAACCCATGCGTTCGTCGTTGTAAACGTCGCCGCGTTTGTCGGTGTCTTTCGTGTCGGCGGTGAGGAGAACTTCCGAAATCATCAACGTGTTCGAGGTGCCGTCGGTAACGCTTTCAATCCCGATGCACTTCGAGAGGTAGAACATCGCGCCTTCAAATTTCGTGTAAAGGTGCTTGTGTTGATCCGGAACGTCGTCGGCGTGATAGTTGGCGCGGTAACCGTAGCAACCGACGTAGTTGGCGCGGGCGCGACCGTAGGTTTCGCTCGCGGCGATTTCGTTGCCCGGTTTGTCGCTCGGGCAATAGAACATATCCGGCTTCGCGCTTTGGCACGCTTTCGGATTGCGGTTCGAGTTGCCTTCTTGGTTGTTCGGATATTGGTGGAAGTGCAGGTCGAAACGATATTGCGACGCGAGCGCGGCTTGTTCGATGAACGCGTACATACGCGGATACCACGTGCAACGTTTCAGGTTCGTCATCCCGTAGTAATCGCCGCCCATCGTCGCGCCCATCGGAAGTTTTTTGTTAATGTCGCTGTAGTTATGGACGGCCAAACCCCATTGTTTGAGGTTGTTCGTGCATTGCATACGACGCGCCGCTTCGCGAGCCGCTTGGACGGCCGGCAAGAGCAAGCCGATGAGGATGCCGATGATGGCGATGACGACGAGAAGTTCGACGAGAGTAAAGCCGCGTCGCTTACCCCCCCCCCCCAATTTAACATTGTTGGTCATTTTAAGCTCCCTAATAGCTCC
>JAFTUJ010000582.1 GCA_017466305.1 Thermoguttaceae bacterium | reverse complement strand
TTTTCGGTAACTTGACAGTAACTCAAAATAAGGTATACTAACAAACGAAGGCCGGGACGTTCTCGGTCTTATTTTCCCCTTGAATTAGGAGGATTATTAATGAAAAGAGCAATTCTTTTCGAAGTGGTTCGCGACGGCGAAGTCCTCGCGTTCTTTCCAAAACTTCTCGACGCGATTCTCTTTTACGACCGCGAGGCCGATAAAAAAGCGTCCGTCGAGCGCGTCGAATATTTCTTCGAAGCGGGCGAGCAAGTCGCGAGTAATCGTCGAATTTTGATTCGCCAATAGTTTGGGGCGGCCTCCTTTCGCAAGGGAGGGGGCCCGTTTAAAAAGGAGACAACAATGCCGATTAAGGAATTGGTCGAAAGGTACAAAGGAAAACCTCGCGAAGCGTTGCGCAAAGCGGCGCGCGCCGAACTTCCCGGCGCGACCGACCTTTTCGTCGCGCTCGAAGTCGCGGCGAAGAACCGGAACGAGTCGGACGATTGGCGCCGCCTTCACAACGCGCTTATTCGAGCGCGGGAAACGATGTTCGCCGAAATCGCTCGACGATACGACCTAAAATCCGCGAAAGGGGAAAACGACGGTGATCGAACGTAAATTAACGCGGGCCGAAGCGCTTGCCGAACTCGAAGGGAAACGCTCGCTCGCGGGAAACGACGCCGCGCTCGAATACCTCGAACGTTCGATCGAGTCGCTCAAGCGGGCGGGCCGCAAACCGAAACCGGCGAACAAACGCCGTTCGATTCAAACGATGGTTCGCTTCAACGCCGACGAATTCGCGTTGGTCGAAAAGGCGACGTCGGACGACGACTTGGAGCTTGCCGCCGCCGTTCGCGCTCTCGCTTTGGAAGCGGCCCGAGCGCGCCTCGCCGAGTAAACGTCTTTACGCGAGCGCTTTAATCGTCGTTTTGGAAACGTTTAGCGTTCCGTCGTCGTTTAATCGAACGTCGGTAACGACTTCGACGTCGACGGTCGGGAGCGCTTTAATAAAAAGCGTCGAAGCGCCGGTCGTCGGATCGGCGCCGACCGACGCAAGCGTCGAGCCTTTCGCGACTTGAATTTGCGTAATCTTGACCGTTTCGGTTTGCGACGAATCGGAGCGGGGGAAATACTTCGCGTAAAAGCTGTAGTCCTTGGCGAGCGAAATTTCGAGCCAACTAGCGCCGCCGGTCGAAACGGAGTCGCCGCTTGCGCCCGGATTGAACGAAACGCCGACAAAATCGTCCGACGAAAAGCAAACGTTGGCGCGACGTTCGCCGTAAGCGTCGGACGAAACGTTTTCGCGGTTCGCGACGATCGCTTTTAAAACGCCGAGGTTGGTCGCGCTTAATTCGTTCGTCGTCGCGTCGTAACGAAGCGAAACGCCGACGCAATCGCCGATTCCGATTTCGCGAGCGACGTCGGTCGTCAAAACGTCCCAACGTCCGCGCCAAACGACCCAAATTCGCCCGGAAATAAACGGTTTGCCGTCCTCTTCTTTGCGCCAAGGAAGATAAGCCTTTTGCGACGTTTGCGCCGCCCAAGGAACGTCGTCGAAGCGAACGTAACAGCGCCAACGTTCCGCGTCGGCGTCCCAACTCCATCCGGCGCCGTGTATCGTCGCGAGGCGAACGTCGTAAAAAAGCGACCGGTTTCCCGTCGCCGCGCCGTTCGCCGAAGCGCCGCGAAAGACCGCCGCGTCGACTCGTCGCAACCAGTCGAGCGAAACGAGAACGCCGTCGTCGTTTCCGTTGTTCATTCTTTGCGAATCTCCAAAGTCGTTTCGTCGAAGCTAAGTCCCAAACCGCGCCAAAGCTCCGCCGCCGTCGGCTCGCGTTCGAGCGTCGGGTCGGGGAAGAGCACAAAGTCTTTTAACGGAAGGGAGCCGGTCGACTGAAATTGGCAAGCTCGGGCGGCGAGGTAGTCGTCGCGCTTCCAGTCGAGCGGGCCAAATAGGTCGAAAACCGACCGCCAAATTTCGCGTTCCCAAGCGGGGAGCGCCAAAATCTCTTGAACGCTCTTTTTCAGCGCGAACGCCAAGCGAAAGAGGAACGCGAAGTCGGCGTCGTCGATCAATTTTTTTTTGCCGTTTCGAACTCTTCGTCGTCCGGCGCCGTTTCGGTCAAGCCGACCGAAAACATCCGGAAGAACGGCAAGAACGACGCGGCGCGAACGGCCGACTTGTCCGCTTCGGTCAAAAGCGGGTTTCCGTCGGCGTCGACGAGCGCGAGAAGCGCCGCCTTAAAGCCCGCGTCGAAACGCTCTTCCGGCGCGTCGTCCTTGCGGTAAAACTTGACGAAATAATCGTTGAAAACGAGCGCTTCGAACCCGTTCATCGGGCGAAGGAACGCCTCCGTTTCGTCGTTCCATTCGGAAATATCGACGCGGCGCGGCGTCTGCGGGAGCGGTTTAATCTGCATCGCGATTTTCCTTTCTTAATCAAGCGGCGGCGGGCGCGGTCGTTTTCTCGACGGCGACCGTTCCGTCTTTCGGGTCGACCGTCATCGTCGCGGCGCAAACGTCCGAGCCTTCGAGCGGATAGCCCGACGCTTGGAATGCAAGGTTCGAGGTGATTTGCGCCTTCGCTTCGCCGCTAATGGAGCCGTCTTCGGTAACGAGCGCGGCGGCCGCGAACCCGACGACGTAAACGCGTTTCCCGTCTTGAAGCGTCTCCTTATATTGCCCGACGAGCAAAAGCCCGAGCCGGTTGTCGGCGACGTTTTGAATCGCGTCGAGCGTCTTGTAAATCGACGCTTTGTCGAACGGGCGTCGCGACGCGAAGGTGATCGTTCCCGGCGTCGTTTTTCCCGATTCGTACCGCGCGTACTTGTCCATATCGGTAATCGAATTCAGTTCGAGCGTTTCGGACGTCGTGCCGGAACGGCTGATATTCGTGAAGACGTAGCCTTCCGGAATCGCGTTTTTCGTCCCAAACTTTAGGCCGGAGTAGGCCGGATCGGTCAGCGGGTTGTGATTCGTCCCGTTCGGGTCTTGCGCGAGGAAAGCGACGAACATTTGATAAGCAAACATAGCGAAGAGGCTCCTTTCTTGGTTAAACGTAATCGCTAACCGGGGTTAAAACGGCAAAGTCAACGAAACCGTAAAACGTTTCGCCGACGACGAAACCGCGCTCGTCGGGGAGCGTTCCGAAATCGTCGAGCGTCCAAGACGCGATTTTTTCGTCTTGTTCCAGCTCGACGCAAAAGTCGGCGATCGCGCGGCGAAGCGACGTCGCCAACGCAACCGCTTCCGCTTGCGTTTGAGCGCGACAAGCGCAAGTCAGTTTCCGCGTTTGTTGAAACCGGCCGTCGAGGAAGGTTTCCGTCGTCGCGTCCGTTTCGACGAACTCGACCGTCGGCGTTCCCGTCCATTCGCGGTTTGCGTCGGCGTTCGAGAAGACCAGAAAGTCGGGAAAACGCGCCGCCGCGACGTCCGCGAAGAGTTCGCAAAGGGGAAGAAGCGTCGTCATTTTACCTCCGCGCCGATTCGGAACGCGAGCGCCGCGCCCGTTTTCGGGTAAATCAAAAAGTCGACAAAGTAAACGCCCGGTTTTTCGAACGGAAAGGACGCGCGACTCGGCGGCGAGTAACGAAAGTTGTATCCAAACCCGTTCGCCTCGACCGCGTCCGGCTCGACGAACGCCGACGGATCGATTTCGAGATTTTCGAACCCCGGAACCGGCTCCGCGCTTGTCGTCGACGCCGAATAAGGCGCGAGAGAACCGGTCGCGTAATAAATCGAGCAAGAAATCGGCGCGCGGTCGATTCCTTCGGCGGCGAGTTCTTCGGGCGTCGCGAGATCGACGGCCGCGTCGAA
>JAFTUJ010000581.1 GCA_017466305.1 Thermoguttaceae bacterium | reverse complement strand
TCGCGCGCCGAGGCTTCTTCGTCGCCGTTGCGCGTCCGGCTAAAGAGTTCGCGAACGGATAAACTTATTGTCCCGCAAGAAGTTACGATTCCCGCCGGGAAAACGTCGGTTGAATTTTTGGTCGCGTCGCTCGACAACGGAATCGTCGACGGCGAAGTCGAAATAACGATTTCCGCGAGCGGCGTTTTAGAAAATTGCGACTGTTCGTCGCCGACCGATTCGACCGGTTACGCGACCGCGACGCTCGTTTCGCTCGACGACGACGGCCCGAAATTGACGTTAACCCTTGATAAAGCGATCGTTGAAGAGGGCGGAAAGAGCGCGACGTTAACGATTAAGCGAAACACGTCGACCGAGAGCGACTTAACCGTCGCGCTCGCGTCGTCGGACGAAACGGAAATCGCGCTTCCGACGACGGTCGTTATTCCCGCCGGGCAAAGTTCGGTTACGCTCGCGGTCGCCGCGCTCGACGATTCGGAAGTCGACGAAGATCAATGGGTTACGCTCGAAGCGACGGCGGACGGTTTCACGCGCGGGACGGCGCTTGCGCTTGTTACGGACTCGTCGACGCCGGACTTGCGCGTCGTTTCGCTTTCGACGCCGAGCGCGTCGGTCGAAATGGGTTCGACGATTGAAGTTGCGTATCGCGTCGAAAATCAGGGAACGATTCCGGCGGCGGTTGAAAACGGCGCTTGGACGGAAAAAGTTTGGTTGTCGCGCTCGCCGTCGCTTACGAGTTCGTCGACTTTGGTCGCGACGTTCGAGCGTTCGGACGCGCTTTCCAACGAACCCGACGCAAACGCTTACGAAAGGACGTTTAGCGTTGATATTCCAAGCGCGACCGGCTCTTATTATATTATCGTACAACTCGATGCGGAAAACGTCGTTTACGAGTCGATCGAATCGAACAACAGCTTAGTAAGTCAAACGATTACGGCTGTTTACACGCCGAAATACGGCGCGGTCGTTCAAACGGACGTCGAGAAAGCCGACCCGGCGACTCCGATTCCGATGCGCGGGTACGCGTACAACTTGGAGACCGGCGAGCGCGCGCCGAACGTCGAGGTGGAAATCTTCGTCGTTACGAAGTACGGAACGCGTTCCTTCAACGTAACCGCCGACGAAACCGGCGCTTTTGAAACGACGTGGACGCCGCTTGCGACGGAGTCCGGCGCGTATACGATCGGCGCGGCGCATCCTTGGTATACGTCGGCTCCGGCGCAGGACGAATTTAGCTTAATGAAGATGAGCGCCGGGTTTACGCGCGGTTCCTTCTCGATCGTCGAGAACGCGACGGCGTCCGGTTCGTTCCGAATTTACAACGAGTCGAGCGAACCAATCACCGGCTTAAGTTACGACGTCGAAGGACTTGCGGAAAATATCGCGCTCGACGTCAAGTTCTCGAGTTCGACTATTCCGGCCGGCGGTTCGGTCGAGGTTACGTTGACGGCGAAAGCGTTGAGCGCGTCGATTCCGACGTCGAGCGCAAAATTCCGCGTTACGAGCGCCGAAACGAACCCGATTTCCGGCTCGCTGAGCTTCGACGTTTACCGCGAAGACCCGTACTTAACGTGCGACGTGCAAACGATTTCCGGTTCGATGACGCGCGGCGAACAGAAGTTCGTTGAGTTTACGATATGTAACGAAAGCGGCGTCGAGAGCGGCCCGGTCGAGTTGGCGCTACCCGACGTCGCCTGGATGTCGGCGGTCGGCGGGACGACGCTTCCGTCGTTGGCGCCGGGCGAAGTTCGGACGGTGAAGTTGCTCCTTAATCCGTCGGACGATATGGAGCTGACGATTTATCGCGGTTCGTTTGGCGTAAATTACGCGAACACCGGGATTAAGGTCGATTATCAATACCGTTTGCGCGCCGACTCGACGGGCGAGTTGCGCGTTTTGGCGGTCGACGAATACTACTATCATTCGGAAGAGAAACCGACGTTGGCCGGCGCGTCGGTGAAGATTGTCGACTCGGTAACGAAGCAAGTCGTTTCGACCGGAACGACGGCGGACGACGGCGCGTTGACAATTCGTCAACTTCCGGAGGGCTATTACGACGTTTACGTCTCCGCGGACGGACATAACAATTACAGTCAAACGGTTTACGTTGAAGCGGGCGAAAACGAACTCGAAGCCCTCTTGACGAAGCAAACGGTGCGTTACGAATGGACGGTTACGCCGACGACGATCGAGGACGAGTACGAAATCACGATCGAAACCGTTTACGAAGTGAACGTTCCGGCGCCGGTCGTTACGATCGACCCGCCGCAAATGGACTTGTCGGACTTGCTGGAAGTCGGTCAGCGCAAACAAATTAACTTCACGCTGACGAACCACGGTTTGATCGCCGCGCACGACGTCGCGCCGTTCTTCGAAGACCATCCGGAGCTGAAGTTTACGCCGTTGGTAGAGATTCTCGACGAACTTCCGGCGAAATCGAGTTACGTGATTCCGGTGATTATCGAGCGCGTCGCGGCTTCGTCGGGTTCGTCGGCGGTCGCGGCGGAGGGGGCGACTGGCGACGCGGCGTCGAACGTTGGCGAAGCGGTCGAGAAATACGCCGGAATCCAAATGAACAGCGCGACTTTCGTCGACGAATACGCGGCGAGGCGAGCGGAGGCGTTAGCCGCGACCGCCGAGGCGACGAGGGCGGCTTACGCCGAAATCGCGGCCGCGCTCCCGGCAGGAAGTCGCGCGTCGTTGAGCAAATGCTACATTAACGCAGGAACCTCTTATACTTATATTTGCGTCGGAACGCAAAAGGTGTATGTGCCGATCGGGGCTAAACTGCCGAGTAACTTTATTGGCTCGACCGATTCGACGTGGGGCCCGAGCGTTGGCGGCGGTTATTACGGTGGCGGCGGGGGCGGCGGTGTAGCGAAAGCCGTCGGCGCTGATGCGCACGCTCTGGGTGTCGGCAGAGGTAACGGCCTCCGCCTTCACGCCCCCAAGGGCTGTTTTCGTGGCGGCAGGCAGGGTGTATTCCGCGGCGGCGCCGCCGCTGCCCACGCCCCCCTCGTTCACGGCGGTGACCAGAGCGTTGATGCCCGCCGCCGCCTCGTCAAAAAGGCACTGCAGG
>JAFTUJ010000580.1 GCA_017466305.1 Thermoguttaceae bacterium | reverse complement strand
TTCGACGCGTTTGCACTCGAGATGAACGCCGGGCAAGTCGGCGACGACGTCGGGCGAATCGGGCGAACCGCAAAACTGTCGTCCGCGCCGCGCTCCGATTCCGAGAACCCGCGTCAGTTCCTTAGCGAGTTCGCGTTCGCCGCAAGCGCCCTTCCGTCGCGACTTAGCGCCCATCGCTCGCCGCTTCCGCCGCGAACACGGGCCGCGCGTCGGCGTCGGCGTAAATCTCAGCGTTACAACGCGCCGTTTCCTCCGGCTCGTCGCCGACTTCGTCGTCGGTTTCGTAGGCGTCGACCTCCTCGAAATCGTCGTCGAAGACGTCTTCGAGCGTCGCGCCCGACAGGTTGTAAACGTTAACCGTCGCATTATTGAAGACAATGTTCATCATTTGTTCCTCCCGTTAGTTACGCCAAAACGGCGCGTCGGTCGCGGCGGCTTGCGACGGCTGTTGATACTGTTGCGGCTGTTGATACTGTTGCGGTTGTTGCGGCGGAGCGTAGTTTTGCGCCGGTTGCGGCGGATACTGCGGCGCCGCGTAAGCCTGTTGTTGCGGCGGTACGGCGTTCAGCGGCGGACTTTGCGTCGGAGCGACTTGCGTTTGTCGCGCCTGTCCCGAGTACGGCAAGTAGCGCTTAATCACCGTGCGCAATTTGCCGTCTTTCCCCTCTTCCTGCACCGTTTCGACGATAAACGGAATGTTCAACAGCTCGCTCGTGTCTTCGTAAACGGGCTTGCCGCAAGCGACGCCGAGCGATTTAAGTTGCGATCTCGCAATACGTTCGCTGTCCTTGTTTTCGTTTTCGTAATTGATATTTTCGCTGAAGGCTTGTCCTTTGTACTCCCCTTCGTAAACGCAATAAGTCGGCGTAAGTTTACGACCGGTTCCGGCGCGATTGATTTCGTCGCGTTCGCTGACCATCGTAACGACGTATTGTCCGGACGGTAAAAGCGCGTTTGCGGAACCGGTGTATTCGGGGGTCGAGGCAAGGTCGAAGTTAATAATCATTGGGGTCGAATCTCCTGCGGTTGGGGGTTCATCAGTTGGCGTTGATGTTTGTAAATCGCGTCCAAAACGTCGGTTGGCTTCATCGGAAGTTCCGGCGGGAGCGTATCGTAACGACATTTCGCGGCGAGCGTTTGCGACGGTTCCAGCTTGACAATTATAGAGCCGCTGTCTTTTCCTTTCGCCGCGCCGCCGCGTCGCGTCGCGTGTAAAATCGCGTCGACGTTCTCGCAAACGATCGCGTTCGCCCTTTTGTTCAAACGCGGCGCGATACGCGTAACATCGGTCATTCCCGGTTCTTTGAACGTCTCGACCGTCGCGTGAGCGGTCAACACGACGATCATTTTCCGGTCGAGCCGAAGCGCCGTTAAGCGGTCGACGACTTGTTGCCAATACGTTAGAGCCCACGTGTAGCCTTTGCCGTAGCCCGTGTCCTCAATGTTTTGGATGTTATGTTTTTGGCAAACTTTTTTCCAAATAACGCGTTCAAGCGCGTCGAGCGTGTCGATCACAACCGTTCGATACTCGTGCCGTTGCGTTTGCAACGTGTCGAGCGCTTCGATAACGCCTTCGTAACCGAGCATATACGGGAACCTCGCGCAGTAAATGTTGTCGAGCCCGTCTTCCGGCGGAATGAAAATCGGTTTCGGAAACCCCGCCGCAAACGTCGATTTCCCAATCCCTTCGAAGCCGTAAACTAGCAGACGGGGCGGATTGACGCTATATCCCGTCGTAATCGAATTAAGCGAAACTTTCGCCATATTGTAGAATCCTTTCTCCTTCGTAACCAGTCGGGAAAACTTTCGCCTCCCAACACTCTGGCAGGCGTTCGATATCGCGCTCGTTCGCTTCTTGCGCGGCGTCGAGACCGGCGAGGCGGTAAACGCACGTCGCGTAAGGCTCCCGTTTTTCGGTCGCGATAATGTAAACGTTAAACCGTTGGCCCGTCGCGATTTCGACGAGGGCGCGATAGAACGCGAGTTGGCGCGAATAACCGTAAATCCGCGCGTCGCGTTCGAAAAATTTGAGTTGGTCGCACGTTTTGAAGTCGATCAAAACGCCGTCGTCGCGGAGCCAGTCGCACCGGATTTGGCAGTCGACTCCGCAGTACTCGCCGCGAAAAACGAGTTCGGGACGTCCTGCCGCAAGGAGCCGCGACGCGTCGACGTTCTCAAAGACGGAACGACGCAACGTCCAGCACAGCTCGATTTGCGACTCCGACAACACTGTTTTCGGACCGACCGACGCGACCCATTCCTTATACGTTTTCGTCGTCGCGCCGAACTTCTCGCCCGTCTTCGGGTTGACCGGAGCGCCCGCGTCGGAAACGTACAGCCGTTTGAACGCGTCTTCCCCCTCCAAAACGAGCGTGTGCGCGGCGCTTCCGAATTCGAACGCGGCGCCCGACGGTTTCGGCGCGAGCCCGACGCGGCGTCGATAAAAAAGGCGCGGCGACTCGGCGAACGTCAGCAGTTCGTGCGACGTCAAATAATCGTCTCGTTTCGCGTGATAAACCTCGGCGGGCTCGACGATAAAATTCTTCAACAAGTCGTTCTGTTTGACCATTTAGACCGTCTCCTTAGCGACGCGCCGCGCCGCGTTTTTCATCTTGCGAATTTCGTCGCGAACCCGTCGGGGCGGAAGCGCCGTCGCGTTCGCAATTTGACGCGTCGTCAAACCGTCGGCGACCGCCAAATAAAGTTGACGATGCAACGGACTCAACCGCTCGAGCGGCGGACGGTTCGGCGTTTTCGTCGCAGTTCGCGCCGCGACAGGTTCCGTTTCGAGCGTCGTTAAACGTCGGCGTTCGAAGTATTTGCGAATCGTTTCCCGGGCCGCCAACGACGCGATCGCCGCGATGTGATTGCGCGTCGCAACCGCTCGCGCCGCGACGTCGGGCGTTTCCCCCGCGTCGACGCGTTTTCGCGCCGCTTTATCGAGCGCGATAAGCGCGGCAAGTCGAGTCTCTTGAACGAGTTCGGAAACGTCCTGTCCCAAAATGCGAGCGACGACGACGCGGCGAGTCGCCTCGCAAAAATAATCGTCGAGCCCGCGCTCTTTCAAAATTTGGTCGAAGTTCATTTTAAAAGCCTCCCGCTTTACGCAAGAAATACGTCGTTTCGAGAGGCGAAACGACGTGCCTAAAATTTCCAAAAACAATCGCCGAGCCCGAACGCTCGACGATTCAACGTGTTACGACCGAAAAAATCTAGCGCTTATCAAGACTTAATTAGTCCTTAAAATACGGCGAGCGCGTTCGACGACGATTTCGCGCAAAAAAACGCTCGTCGGATTTCTGTCGTCGGGGTCGACGAGGGCCTTTGCTCGCGCGATCGCAAGGGCTTCGTCGGGGGTCGCGTAAAACTTCATCGGGATAAGGCGCCGCGTCGTCTTCTCCTTGCGCGGGCGTCCCATTTTTTTTGCCGCCATTTGAGACTCCGTTCCGTCGGGGGCGCCGCGCGTTCCGTCGCGCGGCTTGGTTGTCGTTTAACTCGTTACGCCGCTTCGTTTGCCGGTTCCGGCGTTTGCTCCGCGAGCGCGGTCGTAAACGCGTTGGCGTATTTTGCGAGCCACTCGAACTGCGCTCGGCTCAAGGTTCCTTTCGCTTTCCATCGCGCCGAAATTTTCGCGAGTTCCGCTTCGTCGAACCCGTCAGGCAACTCGGGCGCCGTCGGATAAAAACTCACAATCAGCTGTAGGAAACGATTGACTTGCGCTAAATCCTCTTCCGTCGGCGCGTTCTCCCGGTCGACCGTCTCGAAGTAACGCCGGAGCGTCGACGCTTCCTCCTGCGTGAACGCCTTTTCGACGCGCCACTTCGTCGAGATTTTCGCGAACGTTTCGGCGTCGATTTCCTCCGGAGGATTCGGGGCAAGAAGGCGAGTTTCGATCGCGCGAATCGCCTCCTCGATTTCCGCCTTGATTTCCGCGTTGCGCTTTTGCTTTGCCTTGTCGCCGCTCGACTTGCGACGCTTTTCGCGCTTCGCGGCGAGTCGGGCCGCCTTCTCTTCTTCCTCGCGCTCGATCGGCTCGAAAATCGTCCGGAACGCCGCTTCGATCGCCGCGACGGCCTTCTTGCTCAAGCCGTCTTTCTTGTCGCGACTTTCGCCCTCGTTCAGCCAGTCGCTCAGCTCGCCAAGCGTCGTAAAGCTCCAGTAAACGTTGTCGTAAACGCTTTTAGACAGGAGACATTCGAGCGCGTCGACGCTCGCGCCGCGCCAATTTTCGCGCGTGAGGACTTCGAGCGGCGCGACCGACGCCCGACGCATCGCTTCGAGGGTGTCCGCGACGTTCCCGCCCCGTTCGAGCGCGTCGCTCGCTTGACGCGCCGTAACCTGTTCGGCGATGCGGAGCAACGGACGGTCGTCGCGGTCGTCGAATTGGTCGGCGCCCTCGCGAGTGTATTCGCGGCGCTTGTCTTCGAGCGCTTGCCGCCGTTTGTTCAAGGTCTTAGCGATCTCCTTCGCCAACGCCTCCATCTTCGCGCACTCGACTTCTTCCTCTTCGATTTCGCGGATTTT
>JAFTUJ010000579.1 GCA_017466305.1 Thermoguttaceae bacterium | reverse complement strand
CTGGGCAAGCCGGGCAAACCGAGGAACGCGCCAAAAGCCGGGCGCGCTCCCGTCGCTCCGTTAAACTGGGCAAGCCGCCGCCGACGCAACGCGCCAAAAGCCGGTCGCGCTCCCGTCGCTCCGTTAAACCGGGCAAGCCGCGTCAACTTTAACGCCGTCCAATTTTGTCGTTAACGTCGTACAAAATATCGCGGAACTCTTGCGGCGACACGTCTTCCAATCGTTTCCCTTTTTTGTCGAGCCGTTCGTTGATTTTGACGGCGGTTTCCTGCATGACGGCGTGCGTCTCCGCGCTTCCTCCGACGAGGGTGAAATTTTTCCCGCGCGTCAGCCGTTTGTCGCCGTCGGTGTTGTCCAAGCCGACGCCGAGCATCGCCGCTTTTTTCGGTTTCGGGGGATTCGTTTGTCTCATTTCGGTATCCTCCTTTCAAATTCGCGACGTTTTTCTTTGTCGCGTCAACCAATTTTCGCCGCGCCCAAACGCCGACGAAAACGCCTCGCCGCTATTATACGCCGACGCCGATAAAAAATCAAGCCCGCCGAAGGCGGTTTTACCCGCGGCGCCGCGCGAACTCGTCGCATTGCGTCTGCGTATAGTAAGGGGACATAAAAAGGCGGATTATTTTGAACTATTCTTCGTAAGAAAGCGGTTTGGGCGGCATGTCGGTTCCTTCGGAAGCCGGTGAAAAACGTCCGCGCTTCGACGGCGTTCGTCTAAGGAAGCGGAATCAAACGCGAACGCAAAAACGCGGCGAGTTCCGTTTTGTCGATTCGATTTTCGACGACGCCCAAAACGGTTCGCGTCAACTCCGGGCCCGGCGCGACGTCGAAACCGTTCCAGCGCAAAAAAACGAGCGCGGCGGCGGTCGCGGTTCGCTTATTGCCGTCGACGAACGGATGGTTTTTCGCAAGCGAGAAAAGATAAGCCGACGCGAACTCGCAAAGATCGCGATAAAGGTATTCGCCGCCGAACGTCGCGAGCGGAGCCGAAACCGCCGACTCCAAGAGGCCAAAGTCGCGGACGCCAAACGCTCCGCCGTACCGCTCGACTTGGTCGGCGGCGATCGCGAGAACGTCGTCGACGGTTAAAAATTCGAATTGGGGCCCGGCGGTCATTGGCCCAACTCCCGAAGCGTTTCGGCGTGTCGGCGGTTGACCGCTTCGAGCGCGTCGGCGAGGCGCGGATTGACGCCGGAACGTTTTGGGCGGACGACGAGGGCGCCGTCGACGATTTCGAGGTCGAACGTCGCGTTCGGGGCGACGGTCAACGCGTCGAGCGTCGAGCGGTCGAGAACGAGGGCGAAGCGGTCGTTTTCGCCGAGCGGGATAAGCGTCGTTTGGGTTTGCATCGGAAAACTCCTTTTAGCTTCATACGGGCAAAACGCGACCGCTCCCCGACGCCGAGCGGTTTTGCGTCGGCGCCGAGGTTGCGTAAAAGTCGAGAGAACGCGCCGCGTCGATCGGAAGCGCGACGCGGCGTTTTCAACGGTTCGACCGTCGACGGTTCAGCCGTTAATGCGGCCTTCCAGTTCGGCGACCAAATCGTCCTTCTTGACGCGGGTTTGCTCCAGCGTGTCGCGGTTGCGGAGCGTAACCGTGCCGTCTTGGAGCGTTTGACCGTCGACCGTAATGCAGAACGGCGTCCCGATTTCGTCTTGACGGCGATAACGACGCCCGACCGCGCCCTTTTCGTCGTATTGAACCGACATCTTTTTCTTGAGTTCGCCGTAAATTTCCGACGCGACTTCCGGCATCCCGTCCTTTTTGACGAGCGGGAAAACCGCCGCTTTGACCGGAGCCAAACGCGGATGTAGCTTCAAGTAAACGCGCTCTTCTTCCTTGCCGGCTTCCGACGTCGGCGCTTTGTCGACGTTGTACGCTTCGCAGAGGAACGCGAGGGTCGCGCGGTCGGCGCCGGAACTCGGCTCGATGACGTGAGGAATAAAGCGTTCTTTGCGGAGGTCGTCGTAATACGACAAGTCTTTCCCGCTCCCGCGCCACTTCGGAGCGCCGCTGGCGTCGCGTTCGAGAACGAGGTCGTTCCCTTCGCGAACCAACTTCCCTTCCGAGTGCGAACGGAGGTCGAAGTCGCCGCGGTGCGCGACGCCTTCCAATTCGCCGAACTCGCCTTCCGGCAAGAACGGGAACGCGTATTCAATGTCCGCCGTCCCGACGGAGTAGTGCGCGAGCTCCGCTTTGTCGTGTTCGCGCATGCGGAGGCGTTCGCCCGCGAGGCCCATGTCGACGTACCATTGGAAACGGCGGTCGCGCCAGAAGCGGTACCATTGCTCCGATTCGTCCGGACGGCAGAAGAACTCGATTTCCATTTGTTCGAATTCGCGGCTGCGGAAGGTGAAGTTGCGCGGCGTAATTTCGTTGCGGCAGCTCTTCCCGATTTGCGCGACGCCGAACGGAACGCGAACGCGAGCGCTGTCGACGACGTTCTTGAAGTTGACGAAGATGCCTTGCGCCGTTTCAGGACGGAGGAACGACGCGTCGTCCGCGCTCCCGAGGGCGCCGACGATCGTTTTGAACATCAGGTTGAATTCGCGCGGCTCGGTCAGCGTCCCGACATGTTTCGCGTCCGGGCCGACGACGTTCGAGAAGTCCGGCGTTTCGAAATCGGAAATCGCGGTAACGTCGCCGTCCCAAACGAGCGTTTCGAGGTCTTTTTTGCGGAGGCCGAAGTATTTCAGCGCCGCTTGGTCGAGCGCGTCTTGGACGTTTTCCGTTTCGAGCGTCGTTACGAAAACCTTCACTTGCTCCGCCGGAGCGCCGTTTTCGCCATGTTTGAGCCCGGAAACCCAACGGCCTTTAACGTGGTCGAAACGATAGCGGCGCTTCGATTCGCGGCAGTCGATCATGAAGTCGTGGAAGAGGTCGTAGTGGCCCGAGCACTTCCAAACTTGCGGGTGCATGATGATCGTGCAGTCGAGCCCGGCCATCTCGAACTTGCCCGGCGCGCCCGGCAGAACCTTCATTTCGTTGTGCCCGACGACCATATCTTGCCACCAAGCGTCCTTCACGTTCTTTTTGAGGAGGACGCCCAACGGCCCGTAGTCCCAAAAACCGTTCAAGCCGCCGTAAATTTCGCTCGATTGAAACAGGAAGCCGCGACGTTTGCAAAGCGCGACCAAGTCTTCCATCCGCATCGTTCAATTTCCTTCCGTTTATCTCGCCGTCGACGAGAGCGACTCAAACCTTGACGGTTAAGACGATTTTAACGGCTTCTTTCCGTTTTTCGCCCTTTTTCGCCCCGTTTTTTCGTCGCGCCTCGACGGCTCTGTTCGACGAACGCCGCGAACGCTCGCGATTCGTTCGTTTTTGTCCTTTATATTATACGCTTATTTTCCGGCTTTAAAAGCGGCGTCGAGCCGAATTTCTCCGACGCGGTACTCCGGAACGACGTCGAGCGAGTCGACCCGAGCGGCGTCGGCGACGTCCTTCGACAACCGAATCCGCTTCAAGTTTTGTCCGCCGCGACTCGCCGAAAGCGATTCGACCAACGGCGTCGACCGCGTTTGCCGCCAATGTTCCCGAGCGACCTCCGCTTGAACGTTCAGCGCGAACCCGGTTTCCGCGAGCGTCAGTCGGTCGGCCAAGAGCCCGGCGAGGAGCAGGTCCTCCTCCGTGTATTGACCGTCCGTCCCGGCGCAAACGAGCGAAATTTGCGAAAATCCGTCGCGCAAGAGCCGCTCGACGACCGCCGCCGCGTTGACGAACGCCGCCGTCAAAACGACGCCGCGACAACGCAAAATCGCCTTCGTCCCGTTCGTCGTCGTGAAGAGGAGCGTTTTCCCGCGAACCGTCGCTTCGTCGTAAAGGTCCGGGGAATTCCCCAAGTCGAACCCTTCGATCGGGAGCCCTTTGCGTTCGCCGCCGAGCAAAATTCGACCCGCGGCGTCCGGGCGGCTTTCGAGAATCGCTTTCTTCGCCGCGAACGTCTCGTCGACCGTTCGGAACGGAACGACTTTCTCCGCTCCGGACGCGAGCGCCGTCGCGATAACCGTCGTCGCGCGCAACACGTCGATCGCGACCGACGCGCCGTCCGGCGGCAACTCCGGCGCAAGTTCCGGAAGAGCGTAAACGTCGAGGCGTTTTTTCGTCATATCGAAAACTCCTAAATTTCGCAAAATCGTCCGAAAACGCCGCCCGCCAACTGGTCGACGTCGGAAAATTCGTTATAATGGTCGCGTCGCAATCGTTTTTTCGACCGACGCGACCGCTTCTCTTTAGTATAACGTCAAATTCAAGATTGGAAAGGCCCGCCGATGACCGCGAAGAAACCGACCGTCGACAAAACGCCCGAACGCGTTCGCGGAATGTTCGGGGAAATCGCGCCGAAATACGACTTTTTGAACAACCTGCTCTCCGTCGGGCTCGCGCCGCGTTGGCGACGGCGGCTCGTTCGCGAAGTTTTCAAGCGTTTGGACGCGGAATTTAGCGAAACCGGCGAAGATAGGCAAGCGCGAACCGTCGAAACGCTCGACGTCGCGACCGGCACCGGCGACGTCGTTATCGAAGAGCGGCGCCAATTCGAGCGCAAACCGTTCGCGGCGTCGCTCCGAACCGTCGGCGTCGACTTCGTTCCGCAGATGCTCGAACTGGCGCGGAAAAAAGCGCCCGGCGTCGAATTTCTCGAAGGCGACGGCTTGAACTTGCCGTTCGAAGCAAACCGTTTCGACGCGGCGACCGTCTCGTTCGGGCTCCGCAACATGATCGACCCGGAACGCGGCGTCGCCGAGCTGATTCGCGTTTGCCGTCCGGGCGGAATCGTCGCGATTTTGGAGTTCTCGCCGACGAAATTTCCGATTTTCGCGCCGATTTTCCGTTTCTATTTTCATCGGATTCTGCCGAAAATCGGGCAAACGATCGCGAAAAACCGCTCCGACGCGTACCGCTACCTGCCGGAAAGCGTCGACGCGTTCGACTCGCCGGACGAAATTCTCGAGTACATGCGCCGCAACGGAATCGCCGAACCGCGCCGAATCCCGATGACGTTCGGCGTCCTCGGCCTCTTTATCGGTCGCAAAACCGCGTAAAGCCAAGCGCTTTTCTTCGCCATTTCCGCGATTTTACCGACGCCGCCCAACTTACCCAACTCGCCCGTTTCTCCCGTTCTTCGCCGCTCCCGCGTCTTAACGCCGCAAGAAACGAGAAACGCCGAGCCGCTTCCAAAAAAGCGCGCTCGGCGTTCGTCGGTTTTTCGCGTTCAAAACCGTTCGTTATTCGAACGAAACGCGAATCACATCGCGCCTTCCATTTCTTCGGCAACCGCGGAGCCGACGTCGAAAACCGGGACGTCCTTCATCGGGTCGGTAACGGTGATCGACAGCGGCGTCGTGTTCACGTCGCGATATTCCGCGTCGACGGCTTGATATTCGGAACCGCCTTCGACGCT
>JAFTUJ010000578.1 GCA_017466305.1 Thermoguttaceae bacterium | reverse complement strand
ATTGGGGACGGCGCGTTTAAGACGGTCGAATTGAGAGCGTCCAATTTTAAAGGGGGAATTTCGCCGACCGTTTCCGCCGCGGCGAAACGCGCCGACGCGTTCGCGTCGCCGTTCCCTTTCGGCGCGTCGACGACCGTTAAAATCGTTTCAAACGTTTCTTTTTCTCGTTCGCCGGCGGAAATCGTCAACAACGTTCGCGCCGGAAAGTCGGAAACGTCCGGAATTTTGAAGCGCGCAAGACCGCTCGCGTCGCCGCTTTCGGTATGCGCGAGCAACGGCGCCCCGGTCTCCGCGTCCGAAAAAGCGAACCGAATCGGAACGCGACGCGGCTTTCCGTTCGGCGCGGTCGTCGTCGCCGAGATCGTTTGCGACTCGCCGCGCGCCAACGTTAGCGGCGCCGCGATTTGGATTCGAAAATCGTCCTGAAAACGCGCTTGCAACGCCGTTTCTTGGGCCCAAAACCCGACCGCCGTCGAAAGCGCGACGAGCGCCAACGCGATAATCAAGTTTTGAAAGAGCGTCGGTTTCGGAACGCGCGCCCAAAATCGACGCGCCGACGAACGCCGTTCTCCGTCCCCGCTCGCCGTTCGCCCGACCGTCGCCCAACCGCTCTCGCCGTCGACGCGCCCTTTGGAACCGAAACGAAAACGCGACGCGGAAACCGGTCGCGCCGATTTTACGGCGTTTACCGATTTTCTCGATTTTTTTTCCAGTCGTCGCTCTTTCCGCGATCTTTTCCGTTTGCCGCCTTCGCCGTCTTGTTCGGAGCGTTCGTTTTTCGACTTGGCCTTTAATTTTCGCAACAAATTTAGTCGACGTTTCGCCTTTTTTCGGTTCGAACCGCTCGACTCGCCCTCCGTTTCGTCGGTCTCCGACGGTTCCGCGCCGACGGTCGTCGAAAACGCGTCGGCGCCGGCAAAAGCCGAGCCGAATAAAAAGGCGACCCCGTCGTCGAACGGAGCGGTTTCGACCGCGACGTTTTTCGCCGCCGTTTCGTCTTCTTCCGCTTCGGGCGCCTCCTCGCAACGAGCGGCGCGCGCAAAACGGTCGACCGTCTCTCGCGCTTCGTCGAAAATTCGAGCGGCGGTCGCGTCGGACGCGATCAAGAGGCGCAACTCCTCCGCTTCGTCCTCTTCGAGAAGACCGTACAACAGCTCGAGCGCCCGTTCCTTCAATTCTTGTTCGGAAAAATTGCTCTTCATCGTTCCGTCTCCGCCGCGTCGTTCCCGTTTTCCGCGTTCGCTCCGCCGCCGTTGACCGCCGCGTTTTCTCGGTCTTTATCCTTCGTTTCGCCTTCCGACTCGCTCGCGTTTTGAACGTTTTCCGGCGCGCTCGCGTCTTGAACGTTTTCGACGCTTCGTTCCTCGGCGCGAAGAACGCTAATCTCGTCCGCCGTTCGCAACTTCGCCAACGCGCGCCGCATCGCCGTTTTGACCGTTCCGAGCGGAAGGCCGGTCGCTTGCGCGATTTGCTCGTATGTCAGCGCGCCGTTTTGACGCAACAGGAAGACGTCCTTTTCTTTCCCGTCGAGCCGACCAATCGCGTCGCGCAACACGGCGAGCCGTTCCCGTTCGAGCGCCCGTTCCTCCGGTTCGCCGTCGCGCGCCGCCGGTTCGATCTCCTCGACGGCGACCGCCTTCCGACGCCGCCGCCAACCGCTCTTCAACGCGTCGAGCCCGACGTTGTAAGCGACGCGAAAAACCCAAGCGCGCAAATTCTCGATTTCGTCGAGCGCGTCCCGCTTCTTCCAACAGCGAACGAAACCGTCCTGCAACGCGTCGCGAGCGTCGTCCGGGTTCCCCAACAGATGTTGAAGCGTCCCCAACAGCTCCGGCTCGAAGCGAGTAAAAACGTCCTCCAACTTCAACTCCGCAGGCGTTCGCGCCGCCGAGCCGTCGTCCGGAAAGACGAAGCGTCGTCTCTTGGTTGTCGTCGTCATTATTAATTAACGTTAAAAACGTCCGTTCGAATCGCGTCGCCGTCGTTTCCGCGTTCGTTCCGTCGCGCCCTCCGTTAAGGAAGACGAACGGCGCGACGCGAAAGATTTCGACGCCCGAGAAAAAAGTCAAAAAAGTTGCGCGCCAACGCCGAAACGCCCGGGTCGCCGCCCGAACGTCTCGCTCGTCTTTACCAGCAAAACCGCTTCAACCGCTCCAAACCGCGCGACGTCGCGAACCGTCAAAGTTTATGCAAATCGCGCAAATCGCGCAATTCGTTTAGTCGACGCGGCGCATCTTGCCGAAATTCGGCCAAAGTTGCCAACCGAGGCCCGGAAGCGGCTTCCCGTGCGGCCAGTAAACGCAAAACGCTTTGCCGATCAAATACTTGCGGTCGACGTAATGCGGAACCGAGTTCGTCGTCCAAAGGCGGCTGTCTTGACTGAAACCGCTGTTGTCGCCAAACGCGACGTATTGATCGGCGTTTTGACGGTAAAGCGCCGATTTCGTTCGCCCGTATCCGCTCCATTCGGACGGCGACGACATAAAGCGCGCGAACTCCTCTTCAAACCGCTCCGGCCCCCCGGCTTCGTCGAAACGCGGGCGCGATTCGAAAAGGCGGTCGCAACGGCGCGAGCTGCGCGAATCGGTAAAGCGCGTCGAATCCCAACGTTCGAGCCCCCAGCCGGCGGCGATGTAATAAACGTCGCGCAACACTT
>JAFTUJ010000577.1 GCA_017466305.1 Thermoguttaceae bacterium | reverse complement strand
GTTGCGGACGCCAAGCGCAAAGAACGACCAAAATCGGAATCGCGAAAAAAATCCAGCGCGGAAGACGCTCCAACTCCGGCCAAGCGAGCCAAAGAAGGAACATCATCACGCACATGCGGTTCAATTCAAGAAGACCCGCTTCGCCGGACCAAAGCCCGTAAGCGACAAGAACCGCCATTCCAAGCGCGATCCAGCCGACCTTCTTGCGCGTCGGCGGGCGATTTTCCGGTTTTTGCTGTTTTGGCGACACGACTCGGAGCCTTTACGATAACGCGGTTCGGCGGCGGGCGATTTTGAAACGTCGCAACGAAGGAAAAGCGAGCCGGTCAAACCGTTAAAATTGGCGCGACCGGCGTTTTCGTTCGGCGCGAAAGCGATTTCAAGAAAGACGGTTCTTGAAATCTTGATAATCGAAACGGCGATGAACGCGGAAGGCGCCGCCGTCGACTTCGGAGTCGCAAGAAACGATCGACGGAAGCTGAATCCCGTTGAACGTCGTGTTTTTGCACGTCGTGTATTGCGACATATCTTCGAGCGTCAGCCGGTCGCCGACTTTGATCGGACGCGAGAAGGTGTATTCGCCGATCACGTCGCCGGAAAGGCAGGTCTTGCAACCGACGATGTACTTGAACAAGCCTTCGTCGAGCGGGGCGTCGCAGTCGTCGACGACGCGGCGCGCGCCGAGAATTTCCGGCGTGTACGGCATCTCCAAAATGTCCGGCATGTGCGCCGCCGCGGACGCGTCCAAAATGAGAACGTCGACGCCGTTCGGGTTCTCGATGACGTCCAAGACCGTCCCGACGACGAAACCGGTGTGAATGACGTGCGTTTCGCCCGGCTCCATCATCACTTCCAAGCCGTATTTGGCGCGGAAATCTTTGATAATGCGAATCAAGCGTTGAATATCGTAGCCCATTCGCGTGATGTGGTGCCCGCCGCCGAAGTTGATCCACTTCACCTTTTCGAAGTACGGCTCGAAACGTTCGCAAACGACTTGAAGCGTCCGTTGCAACACGTCGGAGCCTTGTTGGCACATCGTGTGGAAGTGGAGGCCGTCGATGCCGTCGAGCGCGTCCGACCCGGCGTCGATCAGGTTTTCCAAGCGAACGCCGAAACGAGAACGCGTCGTGCAGGGGTTGTAAATCGCGTGCGAAACTTCGGAATATTCCGGGTTAATGCGCAAACCGACCCGAATTTCGCGACCGCAGTTTTCGACGACGCCGCGCAACATCTTCCACTGTTGCAACGAGTTGAAAACGATGTGGTTCGCGTATTTGCAAAGTTCGCGCATCTCGTCGAGCGAATAAGCCGGCGAGTAAACGTGAATGTCTTTTTCCTTACTAAAGTGCTCGTAACCGAGGCGCGCTTCGTTGAGACTGCTCGCCGCGACGCCGGCCAAATACGGCGACATTTCGTCGAAAACGCCCCAGGTCGAGAACGCCTTCATCGCGAGAAGAATGCGGCAGCCCGCTTGTTCTTGAACGTCCGCTAAGATGCGCATGTTGCGGCGAATCAAGGCGCGGTCGATGATGTAATAAGGCGTCGGCGTGTCGAGCGACGCGTAGTCGAACGGAGGGTAAGGAAAAATCGGATTCATTGCGCTCGCTAGGTGAATTGGTCGGTCATAAAAATCGCTTGCGGCGGAGGTGAGACGACGGACGGCGTTAACAACGCTAAAATCGACAAAACCGAACGGGATTCGTCGCCCAAACTTTCGGCGAAGATTCGTTTCGGAAAAGTCGACGGGCCGGCGTCGGAACAAAACAAACCGTCGATTCGGGCGCGGAGTCGCCGGGGGAATCGGACGGAACGCAACAGCGCCGCTCGTTCGCTCGAATCGAAAAACGCTCCGGAAAGCGCGGACGATCGAACGAACGGAACGGACGAAACGCGACGAATTTCGCGTTTAGGTTGCGAAAACGTTAAATTGAAGAGCGAATTCAACGCAAGACGGGCGAAAACGCGGCGTTAAAACCGGAAAAATCGGCGGATTTTATCGCGGCGTCGAGCGACCGTCTTCGCGTCGAATCGTTTGGCGGCGTTCATTCGAAACGCGTCGTCGGGTACGTTTCTTGCCAAGGAAGCCCCCAAGGCCCGATTTCGGCCATGAACGGATCCGGGTCGAACTCTTCGACGTTGAAAACGCCCGCGCCGGTCCACTTGCCGGTCAGGAACATCTTCGCGCCGAGGGCCGCCGGGACGCCGGTCGTGTAACTGACCGCTTGAGCGCCGACTTCCTTGTACGCCTCTTGGTGATCGCAAATGTTGTAAAGATAATACGTTTGCGGTTTGCCGTCCTTCTCGCCGACGACCCAAATCCCGATGCACGTCTTGCCGACGGTGCGCGGGCCGAGCGAAGCCGGGTCGGGAAGGAGCTTCTTCAAGAATTGAAGCGGGACGATCTTATGACCTTCGTAGTCGATCGGCTCGACGCCGGTCATCCCGACGTTTTCCAACACTTTCAAGTGCGTCAGGTACGATTGGCCGAACGTCATCCAGAAGCGCATCCGCTTGACTTCCGGATAGTTCTTCGTCAGCGACTCCATCTCCTCGTGATAAAGGAGATACATGTCTTTCGGGCCGATTCCTTCCGGGAAGTCGAAGACGCGTTTATGCTCCATCGGCTTCGTTTCGATCCATTGACCGTCTTCGAAATAACGACCGTTGGCGGAGACTTCGCGGATGTTGATTTCCGGGTTGAAGTTCGTTGCGAACGGGTAGCCGTGATCGCCGGCGTTGCAGTCGATGATGTCGACGGTATCCATCCGGTCGAAACGGTGTTTGCGAGCGTGCGCGACGTAAATATTCGTCATGCCGGGGTCGAAACCGCACCCGAGAATCGCGCACAAACCGGCTTCCTTGAAGCGTTCGTGCAGTTCCCATTGCGGGCCGTAGCAGAATTTCGGGACGTCCGGGTGTTCGTAGTTCGCGGTGTCGAGGTAGTTGACGCCGGTTTTGAGGCACGCTTCCATGATCGTCAGGTCTTGATACGGGAGCGCGACATTAATGACCAAATTCGGTCGGTATTTCTC
>JAFTUJ010000576.1 GCA_017466305.1 Thermoguttaceae bacterium | reverse complement strand
AACGATTTTAACGGCGGCGACGTTCTCAACAAACGGCGCGCGTCGACGGAACGCGGCTCGACGGCGGGCGTCGATTTTCGAATTTTTGAGAAAATAAGGGATTTAGGTAAAATGTTTGTCGACGAAGTTACGATCGAAGTCGTCGGGGGGAAGGGCGGCGACGGTTGCGCGAGTTTTCGGCGCGAAAAGTACGTTCCGCGCGGCGGCCCGGACGGCGGCGACGGCGGACGCGGCGGCGACGTCGTGTTGCGCGCGAACCGCAACGTCGCGAGTTTGCTTCACTTAGCGAACCAAAAAACTTGGAAAGCGGAGCGCGGCGAACAGGGCGGCTCGGCGCAGCGGCACGGCGCGTCCGGCGACGATTTGATTATTGAAACGCCGGTCGGAACGATGGTTTTCGACGCGAAAAACGATTTGCTCCTTAAGGACCTGAAAGAAGACGGCGACGAATTCATCGTCGCTCGCGGCGGGTTCGGCGGGAAGGGGAACGTTCGCTTCAAGTCGGCGACGATGCGTTCGCCGCTGATCGCGACGCCGGGAGAAGCGGGGCAAGAGCGCCGCGTTCGCCTCGAGTTGCGAATGATCGCCGACGTCGGTCTCGTCGGGAAACCGAACGCCGGGAAGAGCACGCTCTTGAGCCGCCTTACGAAGGCGAAACCGAAAATCGCGTCCTATCCGTTCACGACGATGCAGCCGCACTTGGGGCTCGCGCAAATTGGGCCCGACCGCGGGTTCGTGATCGCGGATGTTCCGGGGCTGATCGAGGGCGCGCACCTTGGCGTCGGGCTCGGACACGACTTCCTGCGGCACATCCAGCGCGCCGGCGTTTTGCTCCACTTGGTCGAGCCGGCCCCGATCGACGGAACCGACCCGATCGCGAACTATAAGGCGATTCGGTACGAGCTCGAGCAGTTCGACGCGGAACTCGGCGAACGGACGGAGATCGTCGCGGTCTCGAAAAAAGACCTGCCGGAAGCGGAGGTTGTTCGACGACGTTTCGCCGAGGAATTGGGCGTCGAGGCGCATCTCATCTCGGCGGTTACCGGCGACGGCTTGAAGTCGCTCGTCGAGGCGATCGCGGCGATTTTGAACCCGAAACCGCGTTGGTAACGGACGTTGGCGCCGGACGGCGGCGCCGGTTTTGCCGATTTTACGGGCGTTGCGGCGCGCCGTCGAACGAACGGAAAAATGAACGAAACGTTCGAGTCGCTTGGAACGGCAAAATTGGCGCAACCGTTAAAAAGGGCGGATTGGGTAAAATCGGACGGCGGAAATCGTCAACCGACGAACTTCGGGATGACGGTGATTCCGCTTTCCGTTACGAAAAATCCGCGCGACCGGTCGAGTTCCGCGTCGAAACCGACGCGCCAACCGGCCGGAACGACCGCGCCCTTGTCGACGATCGTTCGACGGAGCCGGGCGCCCCGTTCGACGACCGTTTCCGCGAAAAGGAGTGAGTCTTCGACGAGCGCGTCCCGTTCGATTCGGGCGCCGAGTCCGACGATCGAGCGTCGCGCCGTCCCGCCGGAAACGATCGCGCCGGAACACACGAGACTGTCGAGCGCGCAACCCCGGCTTTCGCCCTCCGGCAAGACGAATTTCGCCGGAGGCGAGTTCGGGCGGCGCGCGTACATCGTCCAGTTGTCGTCGTATAAATTCAGCTCCGGCTCGACCGCGACGAGGTCCATATTGGCGGCGAAGTACGCGTCGAGCGTTCCGACGTCCCGCCAGTACGCGCCGCGTTTTTTCCCGTCCGGGCCCGTTTGGACGAACGGAAAGGCGAAAACGCGGTCCTTTTCGACGGCTTGCGGAACGACGTCGCGACCGAAATCGCGGCGGCTTCCGAGTTTCGTCGCGTCGCGGCAAAGCGCTTCGTACAGGAATTTCGCGTTGAAGACGTAAACGCCCATCGACGCGAAACAGGAGCCGGCGTCGTCCGGGAGCGGACGCGGCGCGAGCGGCTTTTCTTCGAAGTCGACGACGCGACCGTCCGCGTCGGCCGCCAAGACGCCGAGTCGGCCGCGGGCTTCGTCGAGCGGAACCGGGATCGCGGAAATCGTCAAGTCGGCGTTTTTTGCGCGGTGAAATTCGATAATGTCGCGGTAATCCATTTTGTAAACGTGATCGCCCGCCAAAACGAGAACGAGTTCCGGCGACTCCTTTTCGATCGAGTAAATATTTTGGTAAACGGCGTCGGCGGTGCCTTGGTACCAGCTTTCGTCGAGGCGTTGTTGCGGCGGGGCGACGTCGACGAATTCGCGCAGTTCGCGATGAAAAAAGCGGGCCCAACCGGTCGCGACGTGCCGGTCGAGGCTCAGCGATTTATATTGGGTGAGGAGTAAAATTTGACGAACGCCGCTGTTGAAGCAGTTGGAGAGGGTGAAGTCGACGATGCGGTACTCGCCGCCGAACGGAACGGCGGGTTTCGCGCGGTCGCGGGTCAGCGGTTCGAGTCGTTCCCCTTTGCCGCCGGCTAAAACGACGGCCAAAACGTTATGTTTCATTTCTTTTTCCTATTTTGCCTCTTTGTTCGCGCCGTTTTTATACAAATTATCGTTATTTTCCAAAAATGTTTGTT
>JAFTUJ010000575.1 GCA_017466305.1 Thermoguttaceae bacterium | reverse complement strand
TATAAAGAAATTTGCGCGAAGTCGGCTCGGTCGACGCGCGCCCTTCGGAGGTTCCGCTTCCGGGCTTCCGAACCCTTTCGAACTTTCGAACCCCTTCGAACTTTCGAACCCCTTCGAACTTCCGAACCCCTTCGAACTTCCGAACCCTTTCGAACTTTCGAACCCCTTCGAATTTCCGAACCCTTTCGAACTTTCGAACCCCTTCGAACTTCCGAACCCTTTCGGGCTTCCGAACCCCTTCGAACTTCCGAACCCTTTCGGGCTTCCGAACCCTTTCGGGCTTCCGAACCCTTTCGAGTTTCCTTCCAACCTTCGAGGAAAAGCCAATGTACAGTAAAGACGAATTATTGAATCTCGTTCGCGAAAAATCCCTCAAATTCGGCGATTTTATCCTCGCGTCCGGCAAAAAAGCGAAATACTACCTCGACGGTAAACAAACGACGCTCGACTCGCGCGGCGCGACGCTCGTCGGCGAAGGAATTCTCGAAATGCTCCTCGCCGACGGCGCGCTTCCGAAAGCGGTCGGCGGAATGTCGATCGGCGCCGACCCGATCGCCGCGGCGGTCATCACCGTCGCCGGACTTCGCGGGCTCGACCTGAAAGCGTTCCTCGTCCGCAAAGAAAGCAAAGGACACGGCACCAACAAATACATCGAAGGCCCGATCGCCGCCGGCGACGAAGTCGTCGTCGTCGAAGACGTCGTTACGACCGGCGGTTCGTCGCTGATCGCGATCGAGCGTTTGGAAGCGGCCGGAATCAAAGTCGCGGGCGTTATCGCAATCATCGACCGAATGGAAGGGGGCGCGCAAGCGTTCGCCGACCGCGGTTACCGCTTCCGTTCCCTCCTGACGATCAAAGATTTCGGAATCGATCCGCCGGAAGCCTGAAAACGTTTCCTTTTTTGACCGTCCGTTTCGCCGAACGGCGAGAATAAAGACGTTCTTGTCGAGAAATAACGAAGAGCGCGACGCGACGTTCGTTTTCGCCGGTCGCGCTCTCGTCGTTTGAAAGTAGAGGTTCGCCCCTTGTCCCAATACGTTTGGAAGTTCCGCTTGTTCGGCGTTCCGGTCGCCGTTTTGCCAAGTTTTTGGTTCCTTTGCGTCGCTTTTTCGCCTTTTTTGAGCGAAATCGACCCGGAAACGCCTTGGGTTTGGGGCTTCTCGGCTGGACGGCGGCGACGACGCTCGCGTTCCTGTTGCACGAACTCGGACACGCGCTCGCGGCCAAACTTCTTTGGGACGCGAAACCGGAAATCGCGCTTGGAATCGGAACCGCGCCGAGCGGAGCGTCGGTCTTTGGCGGCGTTACAAGCTGGAAGCCGATTTACTCGAAAAAACCGACGAACTGGGAAAGCGCGCTCGTTTCGTTCGCCGGAGCGGGCGCCGGTTTTCTCGGCGTCGTCGTTCTTCTCGCGGTCGCGTTCCTTTGCGGTTGCGAATTTACCGTCGGAATCGCCGCCGGAACGCCGATTCCGATCGTGTTTCCAACGGAATGGGCGCTCGGCGTCGACTCGGGCGAACCGCTCGCCACATTTCTCGGTTACTTTGTTTTCGGCTTTATTTGGATTTGCGTTTTTTGGGGCGCGGTCAATCTCGTTCCGGTTTATCCGCTCGACGGCGGACAAATCGCGACGGCGTTGGGCGCGCAACTTTCGCCGAAAAACGGCGTTCGCAACGCGCTGATTCTTTCGGTCGTTTGCGCCGCCGGGCTCGCGTACTTCTTTTTCTCGCGAGGAAGCGTCTTCGCGGCGTTCTTTTTTGCTTACCTAACTTACCAAAACTTCGCGATTTTACAAAACGCGTCGCGTCGCTGAGTCGAACGTCGAAGCGTCGACCGTTGCGCAAACCCCTCGACGCGACAAAAAGATCCAAGCGCGTCCGAAAACCGTTGCTCAAACGTTTTTCGAACGCGTCGAAGCGTTTTCTTCCAAGACGCAAAAACTACAAATCGTTTCAATTAAAAAGCAACGTCGTTTTTATCGAAACGAGCGAGCGTTTTCTATCGGCGCGACGAAAAAGAGAAAACGTCGCGCGCAGTTATTCGAATCGAATCTTATTTCGGCGCGAGAATTTTTTCGAGAACGAAAAAGCGTTCCGCTTCGGCGGTCGCGACGGAGAAACGAGCGCCTTCGGGGAGCTCGACGCGCTTCGGAGCAAAGGGCCCGACGCGAAGCGGACGAACGGTCGGGGCAAAATAAGCGTCGACGTTCTTTTGTTTGGAAATCGGTTGATTTTTAGCGTTCATCATTGGGGGAACCTTTTCGGACGTTTAGAATTTTCGCTCGAAAGCAACGCGACGACGCGCGCCGCCGAGTCGCTAATTTCTCGCTGCCGACGCTCGGCTTGCGCCTCCGGAGGACGAAACGAACGAAAACACAAACGCGAAACAAAAATCGCTTTCAACGCTCAAAAGTCGCGCTCGACGCCGCCGGGCAAACCGTTCCCGCGCCTTTGCGACGCCGAGGCGCCAAACGCGGGGAACGATAGATAAAAGTATAATCGTATTTCCGCAAGAAAAAAACCCCCCGTTTTCCTCGAAAAACGCCTCGAAGGTCAAAAATTCCAACAAGCCAACGCGAACAAACGTTAAAAACGTCGCATTCCCAACGCTTGCGTCGTTACAATCCTCGCAACCGACGCAACCGCGTCGTTTTCGCGTTCTTCTCTTAACGCTTCGTTCCGCAACGCGGCGCTTAGTCGACGCTCGCCGACTTGGCGTTTCTCCGCTTCCCGTCCGCGACGGCGCGGCGCGTTTCCCGTTCTTTGTCGCGTCGTCAAGCGTCGTTTATTGACGCGTATTGACGACGGAAACGGCGAGCCAACCTCGCGAAACGCGCGCCAACCCGAGTCCCAACCCGACGAAACGTTCGTCGGAATCGAAAATTTTCGGGCGCAAGTCGAACGCCTTCGACGCCGGGAAGACCTTTGAAAAGATCGAGCGCAACGCGAGTTGAGCCCGCATTCCGCCCGGCCCGTCGAGTTCGACGACGCCGTCCCGCTCGAAAACGGTCGTACCGTCGTCGGCGACGGTCGGACGATACGAAACGCAAACGTCGACCTTCTCCCAACTCTTGTCGCCGAGCGTTAACGACGCAAATTTCAAACGCAATTCAACGCGATCTTCAAAAAATCGAACGACGACCGGATCGATTTCGGCGAACGCCAAAACAAGTTCGTTTTCCTCGATTGCGACCTCGGCCAACCCCGGCTTGTTCAGCTTTTCGGCCAAATAAGCGAGCGTTTCCGCCGGCGTCAGCGTTTTTCCGGCAAGCTCCAAACGCTCCAACGCGGCGTTGACCGCCGACTCGTGCAACTTGACGTCGGCGAACGCGCCCGGAAGCGTCGGCGGCTCCGTCGTTTGGCAGCCGAGCGAAAAATCGGTTCCCAACCGCAACGACGCGAGCAACCATTCGTCGGTCGTTTTCGAACGCTGCGTCTTGAGCGAAAGCCCGAGCCGCTCCAAATCGGCGAAAAAGTTCGCGCGCATCCGAGCGTTAACCGCGTCGAAGCGTTCGTTCGCCTCCGAGTCGATGCGCGCTCGCGCTTCGCGGGCGACTTTCGTCTTCAGTTCGGAACGAATCGCCCCTTGTTTCGCTTCGTATTGACTTCGCACCACTTCGCGCGTTAAATCGCCGACCAACGGGATAAAGTCGACGTCCGTTTGAACGCCGCCCAGCTTGTTGACCGACTCCGCCGCGACGACCGCCGGCGAATACGCGAACCCGTCGTCGCGCCATTCGAGCGTTTTTTTCCCGACGTAAGTCGCGTAACTTTGGTTGTAAACGGTCGCCGGGAAGACGTTCGAACTCGTCGACGCGACGACGCGCCCGTACACGTTCAAATTCATCAACAGCCGCGACGGGTCCGGAATCAACTCGATCCCGACTTGAACGTCGGAGCGGCGCCGCCCGACGACCGGGTTGTTCAACGCCGTCTCTTGAACGACCGAAAATTCCGGGTCGCGAATCGGCAAAAGACGATTGATTAACGCTTCGGAAACATACGCCTTCGCGTTCGGGTTGTCGTAAACGACGTCGAACGCCTTCCCGAAACGGCGGCAAACCTCCGACCGCGACGTTATCGCCCGACGCGCGCTCTGCAACAGCGTTCGTCCGATTTCGCCCCCGGCGTCGCGCTCGTATTTTTCGAACTCGAGCAACAACGTCAACGGTTCGGCGCGGTCGCAGGCAAACGGCGCGACGGTCGCGACCCAAACGTCGAGCGGCGAACGTTCGAAGACGCGGCGTTGTTCCGGCGTCATCGGCGTTTTTTCAATCTTATAACAGACGGAATTCAAGCGGTCGCGCAAAAAATTCATTCGGCGAGCCCGTTCGACGACGACGGATTCGCTCTCGCTTGCCAAGCCGCCCGCCGTTTTTGGGGGCTTTGCGAGTTCGAGCGTTCGTTCGACGTCGGTCAAGAGCAGGTCGATCTCAAAACTCGTTCGCCAATTGCGCCCGCCGTCGGAATCGCCGAAAAACGCTTGCGCCGCGGCGGTCGTTTCTCGAATGCGCGCGAGTTCGGCGACCGAAATTTCGCTCGTCGCGACAAGTTCGCCGCGATTCTTCGCCGCGAACAACTCGGCGGCGCGTCCCCAAACGAACGCCCGACGGTCGAGCGCGCAACAAAACGAATCGAACAACGCCAACCGCTGTTCGAGCGAATAGCGCGTCTCCAACGTCGCCGCGCCGCCCGACGCGCCGACGTCGTTCGCCGCGCCGTCGACTTCCGCGACGCCAAAAACCGCGACCGCCGTCGGCGCCGGATCGGCCGCGACGATCGCGTTCTTGATCGGTTCCGCGGCGGCGATTTCCGCCCGAAATTTCTTAATAATCGCCGCCGCTCGTTCCGGTTCGGTCGCAAGAAGGGGCAAAATCTCGTCGACGCGCAACAACGCCGCGTTCGTCCAATCGGCGGTCGGCGGATAGTCGATAAAGAGCGACGAATACGGGTCGAGCGCGAAAAAACACTCCTCGGCGATTTGCTCGACCGTCGCGGTTTCGTCGACGTTTTCGCTCGCGTCCGACGCAACCGCGAGGTTCGCGTCGACGCCCAAATCGCCGTCGAAAACGTCCCCGTTCAATTCCGCTTCCGCCGAAAATTCCGCGACGTCCTCGATCTGCAACGTCGGTCGGATCGGCCCCAACGAAATCGCCCGCGACGCGTCGACGCTCGGACCGGTCGCTTTCGACGAATAAGCCGTCGCCGTTCGAGCGTTCCGCAACGCTTGCGCGTCGTCCGGCGCTTCCAACGAATAAAACGGAACCGAATCGCGCGGCGTCTCCTGCGCTCGCGACGACGAAACCGGAAAAAAAGCCGCCAGCGCCGCCGTCAAAACGACCGCGCTCTTCAAGCGTCGAACGTCGCTCGACGACGAACGCCGTTTCCGCGACGACGAAACGCCGCTGTTCTCCCGATTGCTTAATTTTCGCATATGACGTCGTTGGCAAAAATGAACGATAATCTCCGACGACCGTCCGCGCGCGCTTTCGGTCGACTCCTTCCTTTATCGTATCGACCAAAACGCCGTCCAAATTAAACGATTTTAACAAACAAACCTCTTTTTCCGGTTCGTCGGGTTTTACTCGAAGAAACGACGACGAGAAATGAAAAGGAAAATCGCCGCGACGCTTGTTTTTTCGCCCCGCTTCCGTTATAATCGAAAAAGCGGCGCCCGACGCGGCGCGGTTCCGGCGTTTTTTGACCGCAAATTCAATCAACACGCTCTTGAAAGAAAAAAACAAAATGAAAATCAAAAAATTCGGCATCGTCGGTTGCGGGATGATCGCGACCTTTCACGCCCGCGCCATTCGCGAAATCGGCGCCGAACTCGTCGCCTGTTACGACACGCTTCCGCTGGCCGCCGAACGCCTCGCGAAAGAATTCGGTTGCAAACCTTACTCCGACTTTAAAGCGTTCCTCGCCGACCCGGACGTCGAAATCGTTACGATCGGAACCCCGAGCGGCGCGCACCTCGACCCGGCGGTCGCCGCCGCGCAAGCCGGCACACACGTTATCGTCGAAAAACCGCTCGAAATCACTCCGGAACGTTGCGACGAAATCATCGACGCCAGCGACAAAGCCGGCGTCGTCCTCTCGACCGTCTTCCCGAGCCGCTTTCACCCCTCTAGTATATTAATGAAAGAAGCGGTCGAAGCGGGCCGATTCGGCAAGCAAACGCTCGGCGACGCGATCGTCAAGTGGTACCGCACCCAACAATATTACGACAGCGGCGTTTGGCGCGGCACTTGGAAGCTCGACGGCGGCGGCGCGCTGATGAACCAAGCGATTCACAGCGTCGACCTCCTCCTTTGGCTGATGGGCGACGTCGCGGAGGTTTCCGCGCTGACCGGTCTCGTCGCGCACGAGAACATCGAAGTCGAAGACGTCGCGGTCGCGTCGTTGCGTTTCAAAAGCGGCGCGCTCGGCTTGCTCGAAGCGACGACGGCGGCTTACCCGGGCTACCTGAAGCGCATCGAACTGCACGGCGACAAGGGTTCCGCCGTCATTGAAGAGGAAGACGTCGTTAAGTGGGACTTCGCCGAGTCGCGCCCGGAAGACGCGGAGATTCGCGAATCGATGACGAACCGCCTCTCCGGAGGAGGCGGCGCCGCCGACCCGGCCGCGATCGGGCATCACGCGCACGCCAAGCAATTCGCCGACGTTCTCGACGCGATCGAAAACGGTCGAACGCCGAAAATCGACGGTCGCGAAGGCCGCCGCAGCGTCGAAGTCATCTGCGCCGTTTACGAAGCCGCGCGCAAGGGCGCGACGGTGAAGCTCGGCTGATCGCTTTAAACGAAACGGGAATCGCGACGATTCCCGATATTATTTCGGAAAATTTTGAAATTATTGCAACAACGCTTGTTTTTTGTTTTTACACTCGTTAAAATTACCTTGAAGTTTATTCCCGCGCTAAACGCCGAAAAATATTCGAAAGCGCGGTTTCCAAACGACCTATCGTTTCAACATTTGTTTTTAGTTTCTTCTTGTTTATGAAAGGTTTTGTTATGACGCGTCGCAACCTGTTAAACTGGGGGGGGGGGGGCAATCCTTACCGTTTAGGTTTCACTCTTGTCGAACTCCTCGTCGTCATCGCGATCATCGGTATTTTGATCGGTCTTCTTCTCCCGGCGGTGCAAGCGGCCCGCGAAGCCGCGCGTCGAATGCAATGCACGAACAATTTCAAGCAGTGTATGCTCGGAATGCACACCTACGTCGACGCGCACGGAAAATTCCCGGTCGCCTCCTTTACCGGTTCCGGACGGGCGCACGAAACGACCTGGGCGCGCTGCCTCCTGCCTTACATCGAACAAACGACGCTCTACGACGGCATTCCGACCAAAGCCGGGAACGCCGGTTGGGGCGCCAACGACTCCTATTTCTGCAAAAAACGCGTTACGACGTACTGCTGCCCGAGCGACACTTGGCAAATGTACAAAGACAACGCGAACGGTTGGTGTCAACATAATTACGTCGTTTGCGTCGGCAAAACCGGAACGTCGCAATGGAGTTCGTCCGGCGACGCGACCGTTATTAACGGTTGGCGCGAATGGGTAACTTACGGCGACCGCGTCGTTCAATATAAAGAGGCGATTTTCCGTTGCGGAAGCTACCAAGGTCAAGGTTACCGTTGCCAACCGATGGCGGCGATCACCGACGGAACGTCGAACACGATGGCGATGTCGGAAATCATTCAAGTCAGCAAATCGCAAGACATTAACGGCAAAGCGACCGCCGACGAACGCGGCAACCTTTGGTATCCTTGGGGTTGCGCCTACTCCGCGTTCTTTACGCCGAACACGCAAGAAATGGACTATCTCGGCTGCATTCCGACCCGCGCCGCGAACGCAATTTTCGCGCCGGCGACCGACAAAACGCTCGACGCGGCGATCATTATCTCGGCGCGCAGTCGACACTCCGGCGGCGTCAACGTCGCGATGGCCGACGGTTCCGTTCGTTTCGTCAGCGATACGATCAACCTCGACGTTTGGGCGGCCGCCAGCACGGCCAAGGGCGGCGAAACGGAAACGTTCTAATCGGTCGATTCGACGTTTTAACGCTTTAATCGCCGTCGCCGCGACGTCGGCGAACGCTTTTTTCGGCGTTTTCCGCTTCCCGCTTTTCGGCGACGGCGCTAATTTAGGAGCAACGAATAATGAAAATTCGCGCTTTATTTCAAATCGCGTTCGCCTTTCTTTGCCTCGCCGCGCTCGGTTGCGACGCCGGCGTCGACGGACGCTATCCGATTTCAGGAACCGTTCAATTCGGCGGCGAACCGTTGGCGAACGGGCAAATTTCCTTCCAACCGACCGGAGGCGGAACCGCGCTTTCGAGTTCGGCGGCGCAGGTGATTAAG
>JAFTUJ010000574.1 GCA_017466305.1 Thermoguttaceae bacterium | reverse complement strand
CAATAGACGCCGGTTTCGCCGCCGTCGCGGGTAACCATCGCTTTCAAGACGTCCGGGTCGACCGTTTCCGAGACGAAGCGAACGGAACCGTCGCACATCCCGACGTTGCTTCCGCCGGCGAAATATTGCGGATCGGCGGCGTTTTCGAGGAACTCTTCAAGCGTCAAGTCGGCGGTCGGGTCCATCCAGCAAACCGGTTCGTTCCGCTCGACGAAAAGGAGCGTGTTCGACGAACCGTCGGTAACAGACGCGAAGTGGACGCCTTTGAGCTGATTCGCGCTTGTCGCCGGTTGAAACGCGGCGCGTTTGTCGGCGACGCAAGAGTAGAAACAACCTTCGCTCGGGTCGCCGCCGGGACGCGCGTAAATGATCGGCATTTGATCGTGGAACTGCGAATTCCACTCGCTGTCCCAAGGCTCGTCGAGGCGGATTTGCTCGTAAAGCGAGGCATGTTCGAGGTAAGGCAACAGCAGAACGCGCCAGCTGTGGAGCGGTTCGCCGTCTTCGTCGACCGTGTAACGCGCCGGAAAACCGTTGTTAACGTCGTGGAAGTTGTGCGTCGCGAGGCCGAGTTGCTTGATGTTGTTGACCGACTGCATGCGTCGGGCCGCGGTCCGAGCGGCGTTAACCGCCGGAACGAGAAGACCGACGGCGGTCGGAAGGACGATCGGGTTCGTTAGCCGAATGGACGGGCCCAACTCGAATTCGGACGTCAACGAGGCGCCGTCGAGGCGCGGAGCGGCGCTCGTCGAGAAACCGCGAATCAACTCGCGAACGAGCGGGACGAGGCGGTACGCGTCCGCGAGTTCTTGAACGTCTTCGTCCGCTTCTTCGCGGAAGAGCTTTACGAGCGCGTCCAGGCCCGCGTCGGAATTGACGCCTTGAAGTTTCAGCAACGTTTGCGCCGCGTCTTCGGAAGCGAAATTCAAGCGGAGCGCGAGACGCAGACGGTTGACGTCGAGTTCGAACGTCGCGCCGCGGAAGTTTTCTTCGAACGTTTCGAACGCTTCGCGGGACGTTTCCGGCGCTTCGTCGAGCGCTTCGTCGAGGCGTTCGGCGAGAAGGTCGTTGCCGGTCGCTTCGGCGAACGTATTGAAGAGTTCGCGGAACTGGAATTCGGCGACGTAAGCTTGAAGCGTCGCGTTGGAACCGTTTAGGAACGCTTCCAGTTTCGGGTTGGGCGACGCTTCGAAGTTTTCGAAGTAGTCGGCGTCGAAGTTCGGCGTTCCGACGATGAGGCCGCCGTCGACTTCAAACGGTTCGAACGGCGTTTCGTCTTCGAGGAGTTCGGCGAGTCGGTCGCGTTTTGCCGCGTCGAGCGGAACGTAAGCGAAGAACCCTTGCGCGTCCAAGCGCGGGTAGACGAAGAAAATTTCGCTCAAGCCGAATTCTTGGCGAACGATCGCGAGCGGTTCGCGCGCGAATTTTTTCGCGCCGGCGAGCGTCGCTTTAAATTCGGCGAGGCAGTCGGCGAGGGCTTCGTCGTCGTAACCGCGAATTTTTGCCGCTTCGGTAAAAACTTCGGTCAGTTTGGCGTCGAGCGCGTCGAGGTCGAGCTGCGCCGGCGCGACGCGAACGACGGCGAACGTTTCCGCGTCGACGTAGGGTTGAATGCGAGCGTAAGCGCCGGAGTTCGTCGCGGCGTCTTGCGCGAGCGCGGAGGGAGCGTCGTCCAAACTTGCGTCTTGCGCGAGCGCGGACGGAGCGACCGTCGGGGCGACGAACAACGCGGCGCCGAGAAGAGCGGTCGAAAGAGCGGCGAAAATATTGCGTCTCATAAGGAGCGCCTTTCCTGGATAAAACAAAAAATTCGGTGAATTTGGCTTATTAATATAGGCTAATAGGGAGGTCGACGTTAACGACGGCGCGTCGCGTCGTCGCGAAAGGAGACGACGGCGGCGTTAAAGGCGTCAAAATCGGCCAAACCGTTGATTTTGACGAAGTTAAAGGCGTCAAAATCGGCCAAACCGTTGATTTTGACGAAGTTAAAGGCGTTAAAATCGGCCAAACCATTGATTTTGACGAAGTTAAAGGCGTTAAATTCGACAAAACCAGTCGAACCGTTAAAGGTCGCCGTAAGCGAGACCGAGCAATAATCCGACGGCGACGCCTAAGGTCGAGCTGCGGAGATTTTGGTCTAATTGTCGCGGAACGTCGACTTCCCAAACGAGGGCGTCGCCGTCGAGTCGCGGGAGTTGAGCGCGGATTTCGGCCCGCAAAATTTCGCGAGCGAGCGACGGCAAGTTCAACGCGTCGGCGACTTCCGCGTCGATCGCTTCGAACGGTTCGCCGTAACGGAAAGCGGCGTCGTTGAACTCGTCCAAGCCCGTGTCGACGAGAGCGTAAAGCGCGTTCGACATGCGTTCGGCGGAGGCTTCCGAGTCGAAGCGGAAATCGGCGCGAGCGACGAGCGTTTCGGGGGAGACGGTCAAGCGGAGCCCGGCGTACGACGAGTCGAAAGCGGTGAGCGCGGAGCGACTGGTGCGCGGGGCGCCGGCGTGTTCGCGCGTCAGTTCGCCGTCGAACGCTTCGTCGAGGAAGCGGCGAATTTCCACCTTGCCGCAATACGCCGCCAAGGCCGCGTCGGCGTTCGCGTT
>JAFTUJ010000573.1 GCA_017466305.1 Thermoguttaceae bacterium | reverse complement strand
TACTTGATCGCTCGCGCCGACGGCAAGTTCGAACAAACGCGAAACAGGTCGAAGGCCGAAAAAGCCTACGACGACGGATTGGAAGTCGTTGAAACGGAATCGATTACGATTCACGACGTCGAGGACGAATCCGTTAGTATCGTCGTGAACCGACGTTGGCGCCGCGATTGATAACGGCCAACGAAGCCCCCGTCGCTCTTCGCGGCGGCGGGGGCGGATTTTTAACCAAGGAGTCTAACCGATGGGATTTGAAGTTTTACGACAAAAATACGGCAACGGCGCGACCGGACGTTCGGTCGTTAATCGCGCGATCAGCGACGAGATTCCCGGCGGCGCGAAAATTTTAGATTTGTTGGGCGAAACGCGGCGGCGACGCGCCAAAGGCGATTTCGACGAGCAATTTTTCGAACGCGTCTTCCAAACCCTTGTCGACGTTCGACATGAGATGGGCGAAGCGACGCTTGGAAAGGATTGGAAAAATGCCTAAGAATGCGACGATGGACGCCGCGCTAAAAAAAGAAATCAAAAGAATTCAACGCAAGTTTATGCGCGAACACGTCTTAGGACGCAAGCCGCTTCCGGAAGGCGAAGCGCGAGACGAACGAACGACGATCCGCTGGAAGCCGGACGAAATCGCGCTCGTTCGTCAAGTCGCGGGCGACGCGCCCTTGACCGAAACGATTCGAAGTCTTGCGCTCGAAGCCGCGAACGCGCGTTTAAACGCTCGCTAAACAACGTTTTTTCTAAGAGTTGCGCGCTTTCAGCAAGCGAACGGCGTCGCTTTCGCCGTCCCGAGTTCGTTCGAATCGCGGAAGACGCCGAGTTCGCCGACGAGCGTTTTCGACGCCGCGCAAACCATTGGCGCGACGAAACTTCGGTCGAACTTCGCCGACGCGCCCCCCGCTCCGGCCTCCGCGAGCCCCAACGTCAACGCTTCCGGGTACTCCGTCGGGTCGACGCGCAAAAGCCAAAGCGCCTCCTCGCAAACGGCGGCGACGACCCGCGCGTTCCAAACGACTTCGCCGGTCGATTCGTCGAGCGCAAACGCCGCGTCGTAAAACGAGAAAGCGCCGGAAATTAGAAACGACGCCTGCGTCAACGCGTTCGTTTTGTCGCTCTCGCTCGCTTCGCGCCAAAGGTCTGCGCGAAGCCGCGTCGCAAAATATCGTTCCGCCGCGTCGAGCGCGACGGTAAGACGAGGCGTCGTTTGTTCGTTCATCGTTCCGCTTCCCTATCCTCTTTATTCGCCGAAGTTACCAAGCGCGAAGTTCGTCCGCGCTTTCCGCGTCGTCGCCTTCGCTCTCCGTCTCTTCGTCCTTCTCTTCCGCCGCAACCTCTTGCGTTTCCGCGTTTTCCGACGCGTCGTCGCGTTCCGTTTCCTCGTCGGTCGTTTCGGATTCCGGCTCTTTCTCCGCTTCTTTACGCGACTTGCGACGCGTTCGCGACGTTCGCCGTTCCGCTCGCGCCGCCGCCCGGCGTTCCGTTTCGGCTTCCTCTTCGACGTCGTCCTTTTCCGGCTCTTCGTTCGACGCCGCGTCGCTCGCCGCAACCTCTTGCTTAGAACCGCTTTCCGACGCTTCGATTTCCTTAATCATCGTTTCGAAACTCGAAGTAAGCGGGCGCTCCCAAAACTTGATTTGCCCGTCGACCTCGTACGTTACGCGCCGAAACGTCCCGGTTTTCATCTTTTCGCGAATCTTAATCGTCGCCATTTTCCCCTTGCGCCTTTCTATGTCGCGTCGCTTTCGGAGCGACGCAACCCGTTATCGTTAATCGTTTTCCGGCGTTCGCGTCATTGAGTAATCGCAAACGCGGAATTCATCAAGCCGGAGATGCGACAAAGCGCCTGCTTCGCGTTTTTGAACTCCGCCGTATACTCGCCGATCAACTTCGCGCGTTCGCCGTCGGAACTCGGGTTCGTCGCCGGGCTCGAATGGAGCGCCCGCCCGCGAAGCGGAATCAAGTTGAAGCCGCGCGTGTCGCAAACCCAGACGTCGCCGTCGGGAATCGCCGGTTCGACGAAGACCTTCATCGAGACCCCGCCCGCCGCCGAAACGATCTGTTCGACGTAAGCGCCGCGCGACGTATCCGCTTGATTGACGGTAACTTGCGAGTTCATAAAGGTCGAAATCACCTGCGCCTGCCCGGTTCCGCAAACGATCGTGTCCGGAACGCAACCGACGTCCGTAATCAGTTGCGCGGCGCGGTTGATCATTCCGATCGAGAGGCGCGGCGCCCCGACTTGCGCGAGCGAAAGCCCGCCTTCCTGCGTTCCGAAATGATACAAACCGCCCATCGAAGAGGGTTTAGCGAGCCCTTCGCCGCGACGCTTCGGCCCGAAAATGAGCGCCGAGTTCATCCGCCGAATCACTTCGTCCATCGCCTTTTCGACTTGGTACGTCATGTCGTTTTCGTCGCCCGCTTGGTCGACCGCGAGCGCCGTCCCGCTCATGCCGACGTCGCCGCGGAAAATCTGCGTGAAGTTCGATTCGCTCCCGGACTGCTGGAACATATCCTCGCCGTCGTCCGAATCTTGGCGAATCGGGCGCGAGTCGAAAACGAGCGTTCCGCCTCCGCTCGGCGCGTAAGTATCGAGCTGAAAGTCGCTTCCGTTCGCCGCTGCGACCGACGCGACGCGGATTCCGGTTTCGCCGTCGAGCGCGGAAACCCGCAAAACCGCCGAGTCGCCCAAGATGTGAAAGAGGTCGCCCGGCTTCCACCCCGCGACCGAATCGACCGTAAAAGTCCCGACGCCGTCCGAATACGCAAACGCTTTAAACGTCTTGGTTTTCGGCATTTTTTGGTTCGTCGACGCGTTCCGGGCGCCAGTGTTCGGTCGCGGTCGCGACGACCGGAATCGGGTTCCCCTGCCCGTCGACTTCGGTC
>JAFTUJ010000064.1 GCA_017466305.1 Thermoguttaceae bacterium | reverse complement strand
GACGGTCGCCGGCGAGTTGGAGTCGGCGGCGCGAGCGAAGGCGGAGGCGTTGGCGGCGGAGGTCGAAGAGGCGGCGCGAGCGGAGATCGACGAGCTTTCGCTGGCGGTCGCTATGTCGGCGACGGCCTTAATCGGCGGCGTCGAGCGAGAGGCGACGGCGAAACTGGAAACGGCGGTCGACGGCTTGAAGCGTCGCGCCGGAGCGGCGTTGGCGGCGGTCGGCGTTTGGGGCGCGTTCGCGGCGGGCGCTTGGTATTGGCTCGTCCGCCTGCTCGCGAAGTGTTGGGGAAGCGCGCCGAAGTACCGCCTCGTCCGCGACGACGACAGGACGTCGCAAGCGTCGACCGCCGGAAGCGATTGACGAGCGGCGACGGTTCAAGCGAGCGCGAACGCGTCGAATCGGCGAAAACCGGTTCGGCGCGTTCGGCGTTTCTTGGCGCGTCAACCGATTTCGGCGGCGATTTGCGCGGCTTTTTGGAAGTCGCGTTCGGCGTAAATCTGCGTAACGTCGGCGCGGGCGTGCCCAAGCATAATTTGCGCCGCTTCGAGCCCGAACTTGGCGCGAACTTCCGTCGCGTAGAGGTGGCGCAATCGATTTGGCGACCAGCTTTCGACGCCCGCTTTCGCCGCCGCGCGTCGGACGATTTTGCCGTAAAGCTCCGACGAGTACGATTCGGCGTAACGACGCGTTTTCGGCTCCGCGTCGCGCTTGCGTTGCGACGGTGTAAGGGGTGTTTTGCGGTTGCGGCGGCGGTCGAACGCTCGGTCGCGGGCGGCGTCGCGGGGCGAAAAGAGGAACGCGTCGCGGTCGCCGGACTTTTCGGCGAGATACGGCGCTAAAATCGCTTGAACTTGCGGGCCGAGCGGGACGCGCTTTTTCGCTCTGACGGCGCGTCGCCAATCGGTTTTGTCGGAGCGCAAGACGTAAATCCAAACCGCGCCGGAGCGGTCGACGTCGCCGAACCGCATCGCGCAAACTTCGCCGGGGCGCATTCCGGTCAGTCGCTGGACGCGAACCATCGCGGCGACTTGGCCGGGTAGAAAGGGGAGCGTCGCGTCGACGTCGGCGCCGGGGACGGACTCGACCGGCTCGACTTCGCGGGCGGTCGACTTGCCGCGTTTGAGCGCCGGGACGGCTTGGAGCGCGACGAGCGTTTCCGCCTTAACGAGTTCGCGTCCGACGCCCCATTTGACGACAGAGCGGAAGCAGTTGACGAGCGTGTTGACGTAAGAGCGCGCGAACCGACCGCTTTTCTCCATTTCGTCGCGGCAAAAGAGGAGCTTTTTCGGGCCGAAGTCGTCGACCGGCGTCGCGGGAAAGTAGCGCAACGGGAACTCGAGCGCGGCGCGAAAACGGTCGAGTTGGCCGGTTTGCTTGCCGTTTTTGACGTAATATTCGGCGCGATCGGTCAGAAAAGCGGCGGCGAGTTCGGCGAGCGTTGCAACGGCGTTGATTTCGTCGCGTTTTCCGACGACGCGCGTCGGTTCCGACGTCAGTTCGGCGATATAACGGCGATACGCGGCGATCGTGTCCGGCGCGTTCCAACGACCAAGATAAATCTTTTTGCCGTTTCGATAAACAAACGCGGCGTCGCGGGTTTTGTTCCGGCAAAGTTTCGGAAGACGGGTTTTCATTTTGTCGACTCCAAAAAATAGACGCCGTGTCTATTTTTTGAACGAGACGACCAAAACGCTTCTAAGAAAAAAATGCGCTAAACGCTTGGGATAATAACATTTAGCATAGTGGAGCCAACCGGGATCGAACCGGCGACCTCCGGCTTGCAAAGCCGGCGCTCTCCCAATTGAGCTATGGCCCCAAAAAATGAGCCGACGCGGCTTTAAAAAACGCGTCGATAAAAATAGTATTTGTATTATACTGCGCCGACGGTTAACGTCAAGGGGGGACGACCGGATTTTCGAAAAAATTTGGAAAAACGAGGCCGATAAGGAGACGCGGACGGGAAAAAAGAGGAGACGGCGACGCGTCGAGCGGCGGCAACGATGAAAATAGACGACTTAACGAATCGGCGCGCGGGAGGTTAAGTCGTCTCGGAGGCGCGAAAAATTGGGAGAAAGCAAAAGCGAGAGGCGAAGAAGACGCCAAGCAAGCCGCGCCAAGAAAGTAAACGAAAAAAAATCAAACGGAAAATGAAATGGGTGCGGAATTTAGAAAATGAAGCGGAAACGAAAGGGAAAACAGTCGGGGAAACGTCGAGCGTTTAACGACCGCGACGACGAAAACTGGAAGGCGACGCAGTGTAACTCATTGCGCGTTTAACGACTCGAGCGTTAAAGACGAATTGATTGCGATATTGTGTAAACAAACGGGCTCGACTCGTCGCCGTCGACGGCGGAGGCGTTAAACGGTCGGCGGCGAGCGACAAAGGACGAGCGATAACTTATTCAATAAAAGGAATTGCGTCGCGACGTTTATTGCCCCTTGCGAAGCGCGTCGAGCGCTCGATTGCAGAAAAGGGCGTCGACGACGGCCGGATGACCGCCGAAAGCAAACGTTTCAAGACGGACGACCGAACGTTCCCGATCGCGCAGATCGACGAACGCGACGACGGTTTGACGCGGTTCGGAAGTCGTTTCGGATTCGGATGTTGCGTCGATCTCGGAGACGCGCGGATAAGGGCCGATCGCCAAGCAGAATGCAACGTTGGGATCGAGCGTCGCCAACGCTGAGCGAAGCGCGGTCGAAAGTTCCGTTTCGACGATTTGCGTCGGACCAAAAGGATTCGAAGGCGAAACGGCGCAAACGTCGTCGACAAAAGAGGTTGCGTCGACGTTGGGAAGCGCGGAAATCGCGGTCGGGAAGAAACGCTCGAACGCTTCGCGATCCGCTTCGCCGAATATTCTTGCAAACGACAAGACGTCGTTTTCAATTTTCGACGCTAAAAGGCCGCGCGTTCCCCATTCAAAAACGCCGACTTTTAAACATTGCGCTCGTAAAACGCGACTGACGACGCTTTGTAGCGTTTCCTCCTCTTCGCCGAAGACAAATTCGCCGGCGCGGTCGTAGATAAACTTCGACGTTTCATCAATTTGACGTTCGCACTCGGATTCGGTCGCGCCTTCCGCTAAAATGCGTAACGAAATGACGCTTTCTTTGGCGGTAATTCCGACGGTCGGGACGCGGTCGCGGGCTATTAGGTTCGGAAGTCGAGCTTCGAGGGCGCTTTCGCCGGCGCCGAAGGTGCGAATCGTTTTCGAACGATAAAGCGGACGGCGACCGTCGAGAAGCCGGTCGGCGAACCGTTCGACCGCGTCGCGACCGTTCGGACCGTTCCACATCTCGCGCATTTCGGCGGGAACGCCGGGAAAGAAAAGCGCGATAAAGTCTTGACGCGGACTAGGTTGCGTCGCGTCCGAGACGAAAGGCTTTGACTCGGCGCTCTCTTGCGACTCGACGTAAAATTTTGACCGTTCCGCGACGTCGCGTAATTGCGAGCGCGAACCTTCGAAATAAAAACCGGGCGCCGTTCCGTTGGGATTAAAAATGACTTGCGCTCCCGCCGGGAAATACGCTTGAATCTTGTTAGATTCCGTCATAACTCGCCCGCGCCGCGCAAAAAGTCGTTCGATGTGCGCGAACGAATCGGGATCGAAGACGAGTTCGCCGCCGAGCGTTTGCGACGCAACCTGTCGCGTTAAATCGTCTTGCGTCGGACCGAGGCCGCCGGTAACGACGACGACGTCGGCGCGGCGGAAGGCGAGCGCAAAGGCTCCGGTCATCGCGTCGTAATCGTCGCCGATCGTCGAATGATAAAGGACGCGAACGCCGATTTCGGAGAGCGAACGGCTTAAATATTGCGCGTTTGTGTCGAGAATCGCGCCGGAAGTTATTTCGTCGCCGATAGATATGATTTCGGCGACAATGCGGCGCGGCGTCGTTGGAACGGTTTCCGCGGGATTAACAACGTTGATTTCGTTAAAAGGGGTTTTCTCTTGAACGTTTTTCATCTTGCGTTATTGTTGGAGTTGCGTTGTTGGAGTTGCGTTGTTGGAGTTGCGAGTAACGCGAGAGGTTGGCGACTCCGCGTCGATTAACGTCGAGGCGTTCGGCGGTTCGCTCTAAAAAGGCGCGCGACGCCGAGTCGCGACATAATGGCGACAGCTCGCAACGCTTCTTTGCGGTTGATTTTGGAAACGCCGAATCTCCTGTCGACAAAGACGATAGGAACTTCGGCAAAGCGCGCGTCGACGAGACGTAAACGGTAGAGCAATTCTTCGAAAAACGAATAGCCTTGCGAAACAATCTCGCCGAAGTCGACTTTTTGCAACGTTTCGACGCGATAGCATCGGTAAGAGCCGCTGTTGTCCTTGGTGCGTAGGCCGAGCGTCAAGCGCGCGAAAGCGTTGACGCAACGACTCATTACGCGACGTCGCAACGGCCAATCGGGCGTCGCGCCGCCGGGAACATAACGCGAACCGATAACGACGTCGACAGGTTCTAACGCCGGCGCCGAACGTTCGCTAACCTTTGACGTCGACGTGGGTTGAGCGGTGTTTTGCGACGTCGGTTCGCGCAATGTTCCTCCGTCGAGACGCGCTAACAGACGCGGCGCGACTTCGACCGGATGGCTGAAATCGGCGTCCATGTTGACAACGCGTCGATAACCGTTTTCGACGGCGAAACGCAAGCCCGCGACGACGGCGGAACCTAGGCCGCGTTCGTTTTGACGGACGAGCGCTTTGATGCGCAAATCCTTTTGAGAAGCGTTTTGCGCCCATTGACCGGTGCCGTCCGGCGAGTTGTCGTCGACGATTAAAACGTCGGCGTTGGGAACGGTCGCGAGAATTGCGTCGACTAATCGCGGGAGATTGTCGATTTCGTTGTAGGTTGCTAAAACGAAAAGAACGTCGTTAGCGACGGGCGTCGCGTCGGCGTCGAGAAACGTTTGGACGGAAGTCATTTGACGGTGCAACTTTTGATTTGCAAGGGGTTAGGCGGGTTGGTTAAGCGCGGAAACGTCGGCGTCGAACGTTAAAACGGCGCAAGGTTGGGGGCGTTTGGGGTTGCGTCTCGAACGGTTTGGAGGAACTTGGCGTATTCTTGGTCGAGTTCTTCGAAGGAACGACCGGTTAACTTTTCGAGCGAGTCGGGGCGATCGACGCCTTGATAAATTGCGTAAAGGTAAGCAATAAAGGCGTTTCGGTAAACTCCGTCGCGATAATGAACGAAGAAAAAAGTTAAACCGGTCGCTTGCGCGTACAAACGTTGCAAAAGCGGCAAGTCGTTCGTTTGAAAGGTTTCGCGCGGTGCCGCGACGTATTGACGCAACGGAATGTAAGTTTTCTCTTCAAAAAGACTTGCGACCGCTTGTTGAAGACGATAGGTTTCGACGCCGCCGAGTTTTGCGTTGGCGGGCGTCAGCGCGTAGGTCTCCATATAAGTCGCGACGCCTTCGACCGCCCAAAAATTCGCTTGCCGACCGGGTTGCGCAACCGGTTTCCTGCGTCCCGAAGCGGCGAGATAACACTCGTTAAAGAGTTGATGCGTTACTTCGTGCGCAAGAAGCGAAAAGAGGTCGAATTCGTATTCGTCGTTTGGCGACGGCTCGTAAACAAAAATGCAACGCATATTCGGCAGGTACCAGCCGATGCTGGAATCGACGTTTTCGTCGTGTTTGCGGAGTTCGCGCAAATACTCGTCGCGGTTGCGATAGATAATAATGCGATGCTTTGTCGCAAGAACGGCTCCGTTGCCGTTAAACCTCGACGCCCACTGCTTTTCCGACGCGACGAAACGATAGTAAAGACGCAACCAAGACTGGTAATACGTCTCTAAAAAGCGACCGATTTCGACGCCGCGTTCGAGCGAAACGCGCGAAAGTATCGAAAAATGTTCGGTTTCGACGCGCCAACCGGAAGAACCGGCGAGGATTTTTTGCGCTTCTTCCGCTTCCGAAACCCAGCGATTGCGGTAGTAACGTTCGCCGTTTTCGTAACGTTCGACTCGATCTTGCGGGAGCCAACCGAAGCGTTCGGTTTCGATTTCTCCCTTGTTAAGTCGTTCAATTTCCCAAGTTGTGCGCCAAACGCCGTCGCGTTCTTCGTATCCGAAAAAACGTCGAGCTTCTTCGTTGTCGGGGTCGACGACGAGGGCCGTTTGCGCGCAGGCGAACGCTTCGTAACCGCGTTTTTCGGCGGCGGAAGTCTTGGCAAGTTCGATCGTTTCGTCGGCGTATCGACGTCGCAATCGCGTGAGCGCGGCGTACCAGCTTCGTTGTTCGTTCGACGCGTCGTCGGGGAGCGAATCGGGGTTTTTAGACGCTTTAAACGTTGGAATGGTAAAGAGATAAGGTTCGTCTTGGTAGATGAGGGAACGGGTGATTTTTCCCTCGAGCGTCATTCCGCGTTCGTCGCATTTTTGAGCGTTGGCGCGCAATTTCTCTTGGTATTCGGCGAAGATTGCGTTTCGATCGCGACGGGGGCGCTCGGAAGAAGACGCGGTTGCGGACGACGGCGCGTTTGAGTCGGAAACGGCGGCTTGGCAAGGCGTTGCGTTAAGCGATTCGGAAAAAACAAAAAGAACGACAAGAAGTCGCGCAACGGTTAAAAAAGTTGCGAAACAAGAACGAAAGGACGCGGGAAAGAAAACGGGACGGGGACGCGCGAACATTGGCGGGTTCCTAAACGACGTTAAAAAAGGGTTGCGTCGCGTCGCGCTAAAACGTCGAGCGTTCGACGAATCGGCGCGACGCGACGAAAAGAAAAACGACGCCTTGTAAACGTTATTTTTTAACGATTTCAAGGGCGAACGCTTGGGCCGCGTCGACCGTTAGCGCGAGGGCGCCGTCGGCGCTTTGGGCTTCGTAACGACCGATTTCGTCGCCGTTTCGGTCGCGAAGAACGACGTCGAACGTTCCGTCGGCGAAGAAGGGCGTCGTCAAGCGAACGTCGAATTTCGGCTCGTTCGGAAGCGGCGTGAGACGCGCCGTCGACTCGGAAATTTGTTCGCAACGGAACGCGCCGAGCGTTTCGCAAACGCCGAAATCGCTCGCTTTAACGTTCGGAATGAGGCGCAGGTCGATCAGGTCGGGCGCGCCGGTCGGCTCGAACGTTGCGCGGCGGTTCGCGCCTTGACCTTCGACGACGATCGTTCCGAGTTTGTAACGTTGATCGTCGGTTCCGAACCCGAGAAGCGTCAAGCGTTTACCGTCGCCTTCGCGGTCGTAAAGCCCGGTCAAAAGGTCGTATTTGCCCGGCGGCAGGTCGGACGGAAGCGGGACCGCGATTTCGTCGCCAAAGAGTTGCGTTTCAAGGCCTTGCCAACGGTCGGTCGGCTTTTTCGGGTCGGCGAGCGGCAGAACGTGAAGCTCCGGTTTGTCGGCCCACCAAGTTTTCGGACGTTCCAGGTGCAGGAACGGCGCGTACGGCTTGGCGGTAGGACGAAGGGCGTCCCAAGAAAGTTTGCCGCGCAACTCTTTGTTATCAACGATCTTAACGTCGTCGAGAAGCGGACGAATCGGCGTCGCTTCGTGCGAAAGTTTTTGGCGTCCGTTGACGAAATAGTACCCGTCGTCGACGCGAATTTCGACGACTTGACCGTCGAGTCGAACGACGCCGCCAAACGACGCTTTGTCGTTAGTCGCCCAAAAACCGAAACGCGGCAAAATCAGCGGACGTTTCGAGTTCGGGTAAGTTCCGATTTGCCAGTCGTTTGCGCCGCGGTTGACGTAAACGACGACGCCCGATTTCCAAGCGATTTTTTGACGGTGAATATCGCCGTCGACGAACTCGAAATCGACGATTTCGTCCATCGCCAGCGAACGCGCTAAGTTTTGCATCAGCCAATACTTGCGAACCGTTCCGCGATCGGAAGTCGACAAGTCGACCATCAACGCGTGTCCGGTCAACGCTTCGGACGACAAATAGTCGTCGCTTTCAATGCCGCGCAACGAACGGGAAACGCCGCCTTCGTAACGACTACTGTAGCCGACGCCGTGTAAAATGAAGCGGTTGTGGTTCACCGCGTCGAACCAAGGAACGTATTCGTAGTCGGCGCAATCGATTACGCCGGTATAATTCTCTTGATTCTTGGTAATGCGACGAAGGATAGCGTCCGCGCCGTCGAGGTGGCCGATCAACGCGTCCGAACCGGATTCGCTGATCGTTATCGCGTTGTCGTCGAACGTTTTACGAACGAGGTCGAAATAGCGGTTCCAGCAGTCGAGCGTTTCGGCGCGCGAGTGGAAGTTGCCTTGACGGTCGTAAAAGTCCATAATGTAAATCGACGAAAAGACGTCCGTACAGTACGCCGTTTGTTTGAGTTCCGGCTTGATCAGCGCGAGGTTGCGCTCGGCGTACGGGAAGATCGCCGTCGGGTTGAAGCGGTAACTTTGAACGTCCGGCCCCGGATTGTACCAAGCTTTTTGCGGCTGACCGTCCGGGTTCATGATGATATCGTCGTAATTGAAGCCGTCGGCGTCCGGGTAAAAGTCGATGTAATTGTCGTGTAAACCGAACGGAATCCCGTGTTTATCGCAGAACGCTTGCGTTTCTTTGAGGTCGTCGAGCGTTCCTTGTTCCGGGCGCGGCGGCCAAATATCGGGAAGGCGGACGTCGTAACCGTGTCGCTGCCAAACGTGTTGAACGAGAAGCGAGTCCGTAAGTCCGTAATCGACAAAGGTTTTCATGCGGTCGAGGACGCCGCGATAAGAGCCGCCCCAATAGTCGTAAACGAAGCGACCGGCTTTTTTCGGGACGAGCGGGGCCGCGACTTTATCGAAACCCGGCGCGTACTTGCGGGCGCAGTCGAACGCTCCAAGTTCGCTTGAACGAAGGGTTAACGTCGAATCGGGACGCGTCGCGAGGGTGTAAATGCAACGTTCCGGGTCGACGACGAGACGGTCGACCGGAGCGGTCGTCGCTTGGAGGAGCGCGAGGCCGTTGGCGAACTCGAACGCGACGTGGCTGGTCGAGCAAGCGAAGCCGTCGCCGTCGAATTCAAAGGCTTTAGGTTCGACAATGCAGTATCCGTGCCCGAAGTAGACGCGCGGCGCCTTGTGCGACAACGGGCCGAAGTCGAGCCGCTCAATATCGTT
>JAFTUJ010000572.1 GCA_017466305.1 Thermoguttaceae bacterium | reverse complement strand
CTGTTTTTGCGTTCGGAGGATTAGAGAAACGGAAATGTCGACGAATCGAATTGGCGAAGATTTTGGCGCGGGCCCTTTGGGCGTTCGTTTTGACGACGCGATAGCGTTCGCTTCCGAACTTCATCGCGAGCAATTGCGCAAAGTCGGGCGCGTTCCGTATTTGTCGCATTTGCTCCGCGTCGCCGGGTTGGCGTTGGATTTCGGCGCGTCCGAAGACGTCGCGATCGCCGCGCTCCTGCACGACGCGGTCGAAGATTGCGGCGGAATGGCGACCGAGGCGATTATTCGCGAACGTTTCGGCGATTTTGTCGCCGACGTCGTGTTGGAAACTTCCGACTCGACGACCGCCGACGCGAACAGCAAAGCGCCTTGGCGCGAGCGTAAAGAAGCGTATTTGGCTCATTTGCGAAGCGGTTCCGAAGCCGCCGCGTTGGTGAGCGGATGCGATAAGTTGGACAACGTAACGTCGCTTACTCGCGCTATCAAAATCGCCGGCGGCGAGGCGACGTTGTCGCGGTTCAAAGGCGGCGCGGGCGATTTGATTTGGTATTACGAGTCGGTCGCGGCGGCGTTGCAAGACCGCGGAACGTTGGTCGCGAGCGAATTAAGCGACGCGATCGAACGGTTGAAAAAGACGATTCAAGCGCTCGAATCGTAAAATTTGACGCCCGGTCGTCGGATTTTGACGATTTTGGCGGAGATTCGTTTAAGGTTGTTGAAGAAATTAAAACGCTGAAACTTTTTGAGCGTTTTATTGGGGAAATTTTATCGCGTTTATAACGAAACGAAAGTTGCTTTAGGCGGTTTTTAACAATTTTTTTGCTTTTTTTGTTAAAAAATGAGAAAAAAAGCAAAAAAAGACTTGCCAAAAGAGATAAACGCGTGTAGAATAAAAGTGGATAAAGCAGATTTTTGCGCTAAGAACGACGAAAGCGCGTTTCGCGTGTCGTAAGCGCTCGGTTGCCGTCTAAAAAGTTTAGGTGAAAAAATGAAACGTACCTTGATGATGTTGGTTGCGGCGTTGGTTATGGCGACCGTTGCGTCGGTTCAAGCCGCCGACGTTAAAATTGAGCTCAAAGAACGCGACGCCAAACAAAATTTGGTTCCCGCGCAAAACGTTAAATATTCGGTTGCCAACGGCGAAGGTAAAATCGTCGCCGACGGTTCCGCCGCCGAATTCGCGATGGACGTCGCGGAAGGCAATTACGAATTGACCGTCGAGCAAACGCTTCCGAACGATCACGTTCGTTACGGCGCCGCGACGTTTGCCGTTCCGACCGAAGGCGCGGAATACGCGTATGAAATTACCGACGCCGGTTTGGTGTTGATCGAAGAGGACGACGACGATAAAGCCGCTCTCGTGATTCCGAATAAACCGGTCATGGGCGCTACGGCGAAACCGATCGCCGCGCTTCCGCAAGTCCCGGCGCAAGTCCCGACGACCGCCGTTACGAGCGGCGGGAACAACTGGGGTATTCTCGGGTTGGCCGGCGCGTTGGTCGCGACCGCGATCGCCCTCGGCGTCGACGACGACGAATGCCCGTGCCCGGTTTCCCCGTGCCAACGCTAAGTCGAAAGACGCGTTTTTAAAACGGTAAAAAAAGAGTCGAGCGATCGGCTCTTTTTTTATTTTCTTGACGGCGAGCGAGGGCGCGTTAAACGGCGACGAAGCGGAACGCGCTTGATTTTGGAAGAAAAGTCAAGAAATTTAGTAGTATTTTTAAAATTTTTCGCATTGGTTTGAGTTTGAAATTTTTTTAACTATCTTGCTCAATCCGCGTAAAGTGTAGCGTTTGCTTGTATGTTGCGTTTTGGCGTAATTTTGTAAATTACCTATCTTAAACGGAATATTTTGTCTGTTTTGTCTATTTTGATGGAAAAAGAAGGTTGAGGCGCGCGGAGGCGGTTTAGAAAGCGACGAAACGAAAAAAAACGAGCGTCGGCGTCGAGGAACGTCGCGTCGCGGGGGGCGGCGAAATTCCTCTTTCCGAGAAAGAAAGCGTTTAGTATAATGAAAGCAAACTAAAAAAGCGTTTCACGCGCGACGGCGTCCGAGACTGACGGCGCGTCGGCGTCGAAAAACGCGTCGCGCGGCGTCGGGATTTCCGGCGCGTCGCGCATTAGAGTCGTAACTAAGATTGGGATGAACGAGATGACGATAGAGAACGGTTCTCAGAACAATTCTCCGCAATGGAAAGACAACGCGTCGGGCGCGAAGTCGCCGCCGCGCGACGAAGCGCCGAAAAGCTCGCGCAAAAAGCGCGGCGATTCCGAGGGCGTATGGGGCGCGCGTCGCCGCGCCGACGTTCCGCGCGCTCCGGTTCCGCAAGGCGGAGGCGGCGGAGGGGGCGGAGAGCGCGACCTAAACTTCTTCGATATATTGGGGATTTTACGCCGGCAAATTTGGATCGTTGTTTTGATGACGATAGTCGGCGGCGCGTTGGCGGTTTACAAATACACCGTAACGCCGAAAGAGTACGAGTCGCGCGTCGAAATTTATTTCCCGTCGGCGAGCGCGTCGGCGCTGTTGCGTTCTTACGACCAAACGAGCGCGGCCGGTAATCAAACGAAAATCGACAATATCGAAACGCTCTCCACGGTGATCGTTAGCGACGTTATTCTGGAGCCGGTGAGCGACGCGCTTTTGGGGAAATATCGCCAAGACGCGCCGCGCTTTGAAGAGCAGTTTAACGCGCGGGTCGCGTCGAGCGCGAAGTTAGTCGCGGAGAGTCGCGAAGCGTCGGCGGCGCTCGCGGCCAATAACGCGAACAAAGCGGAAGGCGCGAAAGCGGAAACCGACGCGAACAAAGCGGAAGGCGCGAAAGCGGAAGCCGACGCGGACGACGCGGACAAAGCGGACGACGCGAAAACGGACAAGAGCGCGAAAAAAGACGACGTCAAGCGCGCCAATTCCCTCGAAGCGAAAGAACGTCGCCGCAAAAAAGCGATCGCGATTGGAATGTTGCGCAAGATGCTCTCCGTTAAAAAAGGGGGGAACGGGCGCGATTTTGAAGACGCGAACGTCATTTCGGTTTCTTGCGTCGCGCTCGACCCGGAAGAAGCGCAGCTGATCGTTCAAATCGTCGTCGACGAATTCAAACGTTATTTCAACGCGACGTACAATAATAAAAGCGAGTTTGTGCGCAAGGAAATTGAAAAGCACCAAGCCGCGTTGCACGTCGAAATTGAAGAGAAAACGCGCGAATTGCTCGATTTGGTCGGCTCCGCCGACATCACCTACTTCGGGAACGAGGAAAATAACCCGTTGTTGGCGCGTTTGATCGGGATGAGCGAAGGGCAAGTCGAGATCGACCTCGAAATTATGAAGTGGAACACGCGTCTGAACAGTCTTGAAGACGCGTTGATGGGGCGCGACATTCGCGACGTCCCGACGCACGAGTTGATTTCGATGTTGGGCGCCAGCGACAACGACACGATTCTCGCTTCGATGTTGAACACGGCGCGCGGTTCGCAGGACACGGAAACGCTTTCCGCGAGCATGATGGCCACCACGGCGCGTCAGCGCGAACAAGAAGAAGTCGCGCGGCTCGAAAGCGAGTTGTCGGCGGAACGGCTGCGCTACGGCGCGTCGCACCCGAACGTCGTCGAGCTGGAGGGGCGGCTCGCGTTGCGGAAGAAGCAATTGGAAGAAACGATGGCGAATATTAACGACGTCGGCACGATCGGGACAATCGATTATCCCGATTTCTTCCAAGGGTATATCAACGCCGTTCGACAAAAGATCGCGCAATTGAGCGAGATTCAACGCGAAACGGAAAAGTATATGCGTTTGTACGACGAAGAAGTGCGGAAGATGAACGAGTATCGCGAAGCGCTTCAAGCGAAAAAAGTCGCGCTCGAGTCGCTCAAAACGATGCACCAAAACTTTGGGCAAAGTTTGGAAAGTCTCGCGCTCGTCAGCAACGTCGACGAACACGAGTTGCGCGTCGCGGAGCCGAGTTTGAATTACGTCGCGGTTTATCCGAGTTTGATTAAATTCGCGTTTGTCGGCTTTGCGGTCGGGTTCATTTTGGGCTTTGCGTTGGCGTATTTGGTCGACGTTTGCGACGCGACGTTCCGGTCGCCGAGCGAAATTGCCCGCGCGCTTCGCGTTCCGATTTTGACGCAACTTCCGTCGTTCAAGGCGGCGTTGAAAGACGCGACGCCGAAAAAGAAAAAGGAAGCGCGAGAAGCGCGCAAGCCCGACCCGGAATTGCTCGCGTATTATAAACCGAACGCGCCGGCTTGCGAAGTCTTCCGGCAAATTCGCACGCGCCTCTTCAATCAAAAGTCGGACGGTCGCGGTCGCGTTATTTTGAACACGAGCCCGCACCCGAGCGACGGGAAAACGATGTTCTTCTCGAACCTCGCCGTCAAGATCGCCGAAGCCGGCAAGAGCGTCGTCTTGTGCGACTGCGACTTGCGCAAACCGGACGTTCACAAGTGGTTCGGCTTGGACAACAAAGAGGGCGTTTCGAACGTCTTGAGCGGAGAAATCGAACTCGACGCCGCGATGCGAACGACGCCGGTCAAGAACTTGACCGTCGTTACCGCCGGAACGCGACGTAAAAACCCGGCCGAATTGGTCGCGGGCGTCGAATTCGACGCGTTGATCGAAGAGCTGCGTTCGCGATTCGACGTCGTTTTGATCGACTCGCCGCCGGTCTTGTACGTCTCCGACGCCGCGTCGATGGCGACTCGCGTCGACGGCGTTACCTACGTTTTCCGCGTTCGTCGTCGCGGGCGTCCGGACGTCGTCGCCGGGATCAAGTCGTTGGCGGAAGTCGGCGCGAACATCTTGGGCTGCGTCGTCAACTGCCACGACAAACACCGCTTCTACAACGAGTTCTCGGAAGAGGACCAAGGCGGAGATTACGGTTACGGCTACGGTTACGGCGGCGGTTACGGTTACGGCTACGGAGGCGGTTACGGCGGCGGCTACGGCTACGGCGGCGGTTACGGTTACGGCGCGGGCTACGGAGCCGGTTACGGTTACGGCGCGGGTTACGGGGCCGGTTACGGTTACGGCGCGGGCTACGGAGCCGGTTACGGTTACGGCGCGGGCTACGGTTACGGTTCCGGCTACGAAGACGACGAATCGGACGACGCGAAAAACGATTCCGCCGCCGGTTGACGCCGCGCGGTCGGCGCAAGCGGAGCGAACGGCGCGTTTCCGAAGAAATTTTGGGAAAATATTGCGCCCGCTCCTTGCGTCGACGACGAATCCGCTTTATATTGATAGAGTAAGAGCGCCGTTGTTGCGAAGCGGCGCCGGATAATGGAAGACGCTTAGGAACGGGCGGCGATTCGTCGAACGCTCCGAGCGTCTTTTGCGCCGCTTTCCGCGCGTCGGTCGGCGGGCCTTGTTTCACCGATTACCAAACGAAAGTATCGATTATGTCGACGGAAGAAATTTTATTCGACGTCGAGGACCGAATGGACAAAGCGGTCGCTCGACTTCGCAAGGGATTGACCGGCGTTCGCACCGGACGCGCGAATCCCGGGTTGGTCGAGGGCGTTAAAGTTGTCGCTTACGGTTCGGAGATGCCGCTCAAGCAGATCGCGACGATCGCTTGCCCGGAACCGCAACAAATCTTGATTCGTCCGTTCGACGTCGGAACGTTGAAGGACATTGAGAAGGGAATTATCAACTCCGAACTCGGATACGCGCCGAACAGCGACGGCAAAGTCATCCGCTTGAACGTTCCGCCGCTCTCGACCGACGTGCGTCGTAAAATGGCGAAAATGATTAGCGAACTTTGCGAAGAATGCAAAATCGCGATCCGCAACGTCCGCCGCGACGGGAACAAACAAGTCGACGCCGAAGAAAAAGCGAAAGCGATTTCCGAGGACGAACGCGACGACGCGAAGGAATCGATTCAAGAATTGACGAAAAAATACGAAGAAATGGCGACCGAGTTGGCCAAAAACCGCGAAAAAGACGTAATGGAAGATTAACGTCGATTCGTTGATTTCTCGATTGCGATTCAAAACGTCG
>JAFTUJ010000063.1 GCA_017466305.1 Thermoguttaceae bacterium | reverse complement strand
CATCGCCGCGACCGTCGCGACGCTTGGAACCGCTTTCACCGCCGCGACCGTCGCGACGCTTGGAACCGCTTTAACGCCGGGAACCGTTTCGGGCGTTGGAACCGTTGTAAGCATAACGAAAGCGGCGCTCGACGTCAACGCGAGAAAGCGAACGGAAAGGAGGATAAAAAAGGAGAGAGGCGCGAGCGAAAAACGCGCCCTATAGTATTAATGACAAAAACGCAAAAAAACGCGGCGCGCCGCTTGGGCGAAACCGCGTTCGGGGAGAAAGGGGGAAGAGGAAAAACGACGCGCCTTAAAGCCCGAACGTTTCGAACGTCGGAATCGTTTCCGACGGCGCGAGCGTTTCGGACGACTCGGCGGTTTCGGACGGCGGCGTCGACTCGGGCGTTTCGGAAAGCGCGGACGGTTCGGACGTCGGCGGCGACGCGACGGAAACGCCCCCGCGCGCTTCGGCTAAGAGCGTTCGCAACCGTTCGACCGACGCTTGCGTTTCTTGACGGCGGTCTTGGCGGCTCGGCGAGTCGGCGTCGGGCGCCGTCGCGGCGTTTTCTTCGAAGCGGCGCAGCGCGGTCTCCATCTTCGCGACGTATTCCTCCGCTTCGTCGAGCTTGCCGAGCGCGACGCAAAGTTCGGCGCGAGCGGCGCGCAACGGCCCGAAGAACTGGAAGTCGTCGAAATCCGGACGCGTCTTCGCGAACTCGACCGCGAGCGTTTCCGCTTGAGCGAGAAGTTCGTCGGCGCGTTCGAGGTTCCCGAGAACCGCTTCCCGCTTGGCGAAGTGATAGTAAACGACGACGCGGAACGCGTCGTATTGCGGCGAGTTCGGGAACTTGTCGACGAGCGCGTCGGCGGTCGAAAAGGCGCGGTTTTCGGCGTTTTCGAGTTCGGCGCGGCGCGTCGCGACGTCGTCGGCGGGAAGCGCGTCGGCGTCGGCGACCGTTTTGACGACGCAGTGAAGCATCGTCGCGATGTAAGAGCGCGAGTCGTTCGGGTAAAGGGTCGCGAAGCGGCGCGCGAGGCGGTCGCTTTGCGCTTGCAGTTCGAGCGCTTTTTCCGGTTGTTCGAGCGTCGCGGCCCAAATCGACGAAAACGCGTTAAACTTAATCGCCGTAAAGAAATAGTCCGGCGTTTGCGGCGTTCCGGAGGCGAGCAGGCGTTCGAGCCGTTCTCCGACGGCGGCGAAATCCGCGTCGATTTCCGCGATCGTTTCCGGCGTCGGTCGCGTTCGTTTCGGCGTTTCGAGGAAATGGAGGCGACCCGAGCGTTCGTCGACGACGCGCAAGTTTTCGAGGCGGAGAATCGCCCGTTCGAAACGGAGTTGCGCCGCCGCGCGGTCGCGCGCTTCGGCCAACGGCGAGTCGGCGGGGAGCGTCGCCAACTCGGCGAGCGATTCCGCGCAAAGGGGAAGGAATTCGGCGAGCCGGTTTTCGAGCGGCGCCGCTTCGTAAGCCGCGCGAACGACGTTCGCTTTTTCGAGCGCGATCTGCGCTCGTTCCGTTTCGTCGGGAGCGGAAGCGAGCGCGCGGCGGTAAAGTTCGAGCGCTTTCGGGAACGCGTCGGAGTCCCGGGAGCGACCGAGCAACTTGCGAATCGTTCCGACGCGAACGCGAGCTCGCGCCGACTTCAAGAGGAGCGTCGGTTCGTTTTCGTTTTCGGCGACGAAACCGTCGTAAAACTCGAGCAGATTTTCGAGAACGCGCGCTTCCTTCGCCGAATTCGACGGGTCGTGGGTGGGAACGCCGAGCGATTCGGAATCGTTGTGGAAGTTGAAGTCGACCGCCGCCGCGTCGCCGAGCGACTCGAACACGTCGTCGAACGCCGCGAGCGCGAGGTCGAGGTTCTTTTGCGCTCGTTGCGATTCCGCTTCCTTCGCTCGAACGAGGGCGCGCGCTTTAACGTACCCGTTGGAAATCCCGGCGAAAATAATCGCGACGAGAACGAAAATCGAAAAAAGGAGGTTCGCGACCAATCGGTTCCGCTTGCGCCAACGCCAAACGCGCTCGATAAAGCCGACGCGTCGCGCTCGAATCGGGCGATCGTCGAGGAAACGCTGCAGGTCGTCGGCGAACTCGCCGGCGGACGCGTACCGCTTTTCCGGCGTCGGTTCGATCGCTTTGAGGACGATCGTTTCGAGGTCGAGCGGAATTTTCGGATTGATTTTGCGCGGGCGAGTCGGGCGGCCCTCCGCGACCTGCGCGAGGAGCTTCGTATAGTTCGTTTCGTCGAACGCCGGAGCGAAAGTCAAGAGTTCGTAAAGGGTTAGCCCGAGCGAGTAAACGTCCGTTAAGGGCGAAAAGTCGCCTTCGAGCGCTTCCGGGGCGAGGTAGCGGAGCGTTCCGACGAGCTGACCTTGCCGCGTCAAATCGTTTTCGGTCGTCGATTTCGCGAGGCCGAAGTCGGTGATCCAAACGACGCCGTCGTCGTCGACGACGAGGTTCGACGGCTTAATATCGCGGTGAACGACGTCGTGCCGGTGCGCGTAATCGAGCCCCTGCGCCGCTTGGATAACGACGTCGCAAACGCGTTGATAATAGTTCGATTCGGCGATGCGAACGGAGAGGAGCGGTTTGCTCGCCGCCGGAAAACGGGCGCCGAACGCGCTCGGGTTGACCGTTTCGCGACGTTCGGAGCGTCGGCGCTTGGCGTCGGCGCGACGAGCGAAGAAACCGGCGTTTTTTTCCGTTTCGGTCGGGAGCGGGAGTTCGACGGCGGCTTGAGATTCGGCGGGAAGTTCCGCTTCGCTCGGCGTAAAATTCGGCGGAAGGTCCGTCGTGTCCGCGAACGAGTCGACGGAGGAAGACGCGGCGACGGCGGAGGACGCGGCGACGGCGGAGGAGGACGCGTCGGCGGAGGAGGACGCGACGGCGGAGGAGGACGCGTCGGCGAGCGACTCGGACGCCTCCGCTTCTTTCATCCGCAAAAATTGTTCGAGATTAACGCCGTCGACGAGCTGCATGACGTAAAAAAACTTGTCGTCGAGCACGTCGGAATCGAAAACTGGAACGATATTCGTATGGTGGAGGCGCGCCGCCGTCTTTGCTTCGCGTTGAAAGCGTTGGATCGCTTGCGCTTCTTCGCCGGGGAAAATTTTCATTACCTTAAGGGCGACGACGCGTTCGAGCGTTTCGTCCCAAGCTTCGTAAACGACGCCCATTCCGCCGCGTCCGATTTCGCGAACGATGCGATAATTTTTGAGGCGTTCGAGACCGGAAACGGCGAACCCTTGCCGCGACGCGCCTTGCGAAAGGCTTGAAAGCGCGTCGCGGGTTCCGCCCTTTTCTAAAAGGAGGAGGGCCGGGAAAAGGTCGCGAATCTCGTCGGCAAACTCCGGGAACCGCTCCGCGTACTCGTCGACCGACGGGCGGCGACCGGCGCGAAAATCTTCGACGAAGCGTTCCGAAAGCGCTTCGAGGTCCGGTTCCTCCGCGTCGGCGTTGGGAATCGGGGAAGCGTTCGCCGACTGGAGAAAATGGGAAATTTGCGTCGTTTCGGAAGAAGGCGAGTCGGCGGCGCTTTGCGGGGATTGGGCGTTTTGAGCGTTTGACGACGAAGCGTCGGCGCGTTCTTTGTCGAATGAATCGGACATATCGGCGTTAAAATATGGGAAAAGCGGGAAATGTAACGTTAGCGCCGACCGGCGTCGCGAACGTCGGCGCTTAGGCAAGGGCGTCGTTTTTAAGAAGTACGCGTTTTGCGACGTTCGGCGCTTCCGTCGCGGAAATTTTTGCGAGAATTTTAAACTGGGGAGGTTTTTACGGTTGTAGGGGCGGAGCCGCGACGGTCGTTCGCTCGTTTCGCGTCGACTCGACGGCTTGCGAGCGAACGGCGCCGAACGTCGTCGGACGTCGTTTTCAAGCGAACGGCGGGGGCGGCGACCGTTCGGCGTCGGCGTTTACTCGAGGAGTTCGTCGAGTTTTTCCGCCTGCAAGACGACGCGGAATTTTTTGAGCGCGCGGAGATAACGAACGCTGGCGACGTTCGGCGCGACGTTCAACTCTTCCGCCGTCTCGCGGTTGCTCAATTGCTCGAAGTGCCGCAACGACAAGATTTCGCGGTCGTCCGGGTCGAGCTTTTCGAGACATTCGCGCAGTTTGATCGTCAGCTCGGCTCGGCGCGCGGCGAGAGACGGCGACGTCAACTTGCCGACGAGGAAAAGGGAGGTCGAGGTCGGGTCGGCCTGCATTCTTGGCGCGGAAATCGAAATTTCGCGGCCGACGTTCCGCTTTTGCGTTTGGCAGTAACGGCGGTAAAACGTTACCAGCTGCTGGTTAACGATGAGGCGCAACCAAACGAGCGACGAAACTTTCGGCGCGGAAACGCCGCCGCGCAACTGACGATAAGCTTCGATGAAGGCTTCCTGCAGGACGTCGTTCGCGTCGACGCGACTGCGCAACTCCGGTTGGAGGCGCAACTCGATCATTCGGAGAAGGCGTTCGCGATGTTCGGCGAACATTTCGTCGATCATTTGGCGCGCTTGGGCGTCGCGTTCGGGATCGTTCGTCGCGTCGAGGACGACGGAGGCGAATTGAGAGGCGTTCGGCGAAACGTCGGGCGAGGGTTGGGCGGCGCGTTCGTCGAAAGCGGAAGCGGCGTCGTCGAACGGTCGAGGCGTCGGAGCGTCGGACATAAGGGGAACCTGCAAACGTTAAAACGGGAAAGGGAGGAAAAGCGGGCGATTTGCGTCGAGTTGGGCGCCGTCGAAAAACAGGAGGAAACAATTTTCGGGCGAAAACGCCGCCGTCGCCGGAATATTCCTTATATTATAAGGCGGACGTCCTAAAAAACAAGGGCGGGGCGCGAATTTCGACGGTTCGAACGGCGCGAAAAAGGGAAAAAAGCGCGGAAGCGGCGTCGTTTCGGCGAAAAACGAAACGATTTTGTCGCCGAAACGAGGTTGACTTAACGCGTTAAAGTCGTTATAATCCGGCGATTTTGCGTCGGCGAAGCGAGTCGGCGAGGCGCGAACGCCGAACGAAAGCGCGTTTTTGCGAGAAAACGGCGTTTTTTGCGCGGTCGCAAGCTGGGCGTCGGTTTTCAAAGGGGCGTTTTCGGTGTATAATGACGGCGTTTCTCGACGCGGCGCGTTCGCGTCGGAGGCGAGTCGGCGAAGACGAAAGAAACGATATTAACGGTTTTGACGTTAACATCGTTTCGAGCGGCGGCGACTTGCGCGAAATCATCGAATAACCGATAATTTTGGGGAGTTGGGTAAAATGGCGAAAGCCGAAGCGACTGGAACCGGCGTCGTTTTAGAGGCGGCGCGACGCGAAAAACTGCGCAAAATCGAAGAAATGGGGATCGATCCTTGGGGCGGGCGTTTCGACGACCGCTCGCTGATCGGCGACGTCCGCGCTCGCGAAAGCGAAATCGTCGTCGGCGAACCGATCGAACTCCCGCCGAAATACGAAGGCGCCCCGCCGCGCACCGAGATTCCGACGAGCGGCCCGCAAGTCCGCGTCGCCGGCCGCGTCATGCTCCAACGCAAACAAGGAAAGCTTATTTTCTGGACGATTAAGGATTGGAGCGGCGAAATCCAAATTATGATCGGGAAAAACCAAGTTCCCGAACAAGCTTGGGAACTCGCGCTCTGCGTCGACCTCGGCGACTTGGTCGGCGTCGACGGCGAATTCAAAAAGACGCAACGCGGCGAACTGACCGTCTTCGCGTCCGACGTCCACTTCCTGAGCAAATCGATCGAGACGCCGCCCGACAAGTTCAAGGGAATCAACGACCCGGAACTCCGCTCGCGAATGCGTTACGTCGACCTCGTTCACACCGACGGCGTCCTCCAACGCGCGCTCGACCGAACGAAGATCGTTTCGTCGATTCGCCAAACGCTCGCCGGCGAAGGTTTCGTCGAAGTTGAAGGCCCGACGCTCCACTCGGTCGCCGGGGGCGCCGCCGCTCGACCGTTCACGACGCACCACAACGCCCTCGACGCGACGCTTTATATGCGAATCGCGCTCGAACTGCACCTCAAACGCCTCCTCGTCGGCGGAATGGAACGCGTCTTTGAAATCGGTCGCGTTTATCGAAACGAAGGCGTCGACCAAACGCACAACCCGGAATTCACCCTGATGGAGCTGTACCAAGCGTACGGCGACTATCGCTCGATGATGGATATCACCGAGAAAATCATCGTCAACGCGATCAAAGCGCTCGGTCGCGGTTTCGTCCTCCCTTGGGGCGGGCAAGAAATCGACTTCACGCCGCCGTTCGAACGCAAGACGTACTTCGACGCGCTGGCCGAAGCGACCGGAATCGACCCGACCGACGACGCCGCGGTGATCGAATACGCGAAATCGATCGGGATTGAAGACGTCGACAAGAAACACGTCGACGTCGTCCGCAACGACATTTTTGAAGAAAAGGTCGAAGATTCGCTCGTCGGCCCGGTCTTCATCATCGACTACCCGGCGAGCATTTGCCCGCTGACGAAGCGGAAGCGCTCGAACCCGGCGATCGCGGAACGTTTCGAACTTTTCGTCCGCGGCTGCGAATTGGCGAACGCTTACACCGAGCTGAACGACCCCGACCTGCAAGAACAGCTCTTCCGCAGCCAACTCGAAGGGCAAAAGGACGAAGACTCGATGGCGAAGATGGATCACGACTTCATCCGCGCCCTTCGTTACGCGATGCCTCCGGCCGGCGGTCTCGGAATCGGGATCGACCGCCTGACGATGATGCTCACCGACACGACGAGCATTCGCGAGGTGATCTTG
>JAFTUJ010000571.1 GCA_017466305.1 Thermoguttaceae bacterium | reverse complement strand
TTCGCGATCGAACGGCGACGACGCTTGTCGTTCCGGAGACGATCGACGGCGTTCAGGTAACGAAAATCGCCGCGAGCGCGTTCGAAGGGATGCGAACGCTCGAATCGTTGACCTGGAAGTCGTCGGCGGAGTGCGAAATCGGCGCGCGCGCTTTCGTTTCTTGTCTCGCGTTGAAACAGGTCGAGTTGCCCGACGGTCTCGCCGCGATTCCGGAGCGAGCGTTTTCCGGGTGCGCTTCCCTTGAGACGATCGTCGGGGGGAAAAACGTTCGAGCGATCGGCGAACGAGCGTTCAACGGCTGTTCGTCGTTGGAAACGTTGCGGTTGGACGACGTCGTTTCGGTTGGTAATGGGGCGTTTTCCGGGTGCGATAAGTTGACGAAGTTCGACTTTGTAACGCCGGAGAACGACGCGTTGCAATTGGTCGACGGTCTTCTCCTTTCTAAAGACGGCAAAACGCTTTACGCTTGCCCGCCGGCTCGCGGCGGCGAAGTCGTCGTTCCGGACGGCGTCGTTACGATCGCCAAGAGCGCGTTTTACGGCGGCGCGGTCGAGTCGGTCGTTCTTCCGCAAACGCTCGAAATAATCGACGCGAGCGCGTTCAATTTTTGCAACGCGTTGAAATCGGTCGTCGGCGCTCCGCAAGCGCTCGAAACGATCGGCGCGTCGGCGTTCGCGAATTGCCGACGCCTCGAACGGTTCGACTGGCCGGAGAACTTGCAAGTGATTGGAAACGGCGCGTTTGATAGCTGTACATCGCTGACGAGCGCGCAAATCAAGAGCGCGCGACGCGTCGGCGAAAGAGCGTTTTGGAACTGCGCCAAGTTGACGACGCTCGAACTGCCGAGCGAAACGCGAGAAATTGGAGCGAACGCGTTTGAACTAACCGCGTTGAAGTCGCTCCGACTGCCGCGCGACTTGGAAACGTTGCGACCGGGCGCGCTCTTCGAGGTTCCGCTGGAGAAAATCGAGATCGAGGAAGGAAACGTCGCGTTCAAAACCGTCGACGGAGCGTTGCTAAGCGCCGACGGTAAAACGCTTTATTATCGCGTCCCGGCGGCGCCTGAAACGACTTGGAAGATTCCGGACGGCGTTCGCGTCGTCGCTCGCGGCGCGTTGAACAACAATAAGTCGCTTGTTTCGGTCGAGATTCCGGCGAGCGTCGAAACGATCGGGCAAGACGCGTTTCGCGGTTGCGCGTCGCTGCAAAAACTGACGATTCCGGCGAGCGTTCGCGAGATCGACGACAATTTTTTCGGCTGCGAATCCCTCGTAACGTTCGAGGTCGCCGAGGATAACCCGAGTTATCGAAGCGATTTCGGTTCGTTGCTAAGTAAAGACGGTAAAACGCTTTATCATTGCGGCGGATTGAGCTGGAACCGTCGCGTCGTTCCGAACGGCGTCGAGCGAATCGCGCCTTTCTCTTGCGACGGGGCTCAAAGTAGCGTCGAGATTGCGCCGACGGTGAAGCGCGTCGACGCCGGCGCGTTTGGGACTTCGCCGAACTTGACGGCGATTAAGATTCCGGCGAGCGTCGAACGGATCGACGAACGATTCCTGAACTGCAAGAATTTGACGACGTTCGAGGTCGCGCCGGAAAACCCGGCGTATAAAAGCGAAAGAGGAGCGTTGTTAAGTAAAGACGGCAAAACGTTTTATCGCTTGGTCGCAAAGCCCGTTTCCGATAAGTCGCGACATTTGGGAACGTTAAACGCGGAAGGAGACGGCGTCGAATACTTCGTTCCGGAGGGCGTCCAAACGATCGTCGGCGGCGCGTTTAGTCAATGCGATGAAATAACGAAAATCGTTTTGCCGAAATCGCTTAAAAGGATTGAAAGGCTCGCTTTCCACGGCGCGCTTGGTTTGAAGAGCGTTTCGATTCCGGCGGGCGTTACGACGATCGAACCGGGCGCGTTTTACGGCAGCTGGTTGCGCGAAGTCGTCTTGGAGTCGAGCAAAGCGAAGTTCGCTCCCGAAGCGTTTGCGTTGGGGGGGAGCGTCTTGGGCGACGCGCCGACGATTCGCGTCGACGAGGAAGTGATCGCGCGAGAAAAAGCCGAGTTCGCCGCGCGCAAAGCGCTCGAAGAAGCGTTCTTATGGGGCCGACACGAGCGCGGCTCGGCGACGATCACCGGCGTCCGCAACCGAAGCGCGCAAACGCTCGAAATCCCGGAAACGATCGACGGTCTGCCGGTTCAATCGATCGCGACCGAGGCGTTCGCCGGCATGCCCGCGCTCAAAACGGTTCGGATTCCGGCGTCGATGCAAACGATTGAAGCGCAAGCGTTTGAGAACTGCCGCTCGCTGGAAAAAATCGAGTTTGCGACGCCGAGTAAATCGCGGTTGCGAACGATCGAAAGAAACGCGTTTCGCGGTTGCGCGGCGTTGAAGACGTTCGAAGCGCCCGACTTTTTGCGCGAGATCGGCGGTTATGCGTTCGACGGATGCGTCGCGCTCGAAACGGTTAAGTTGGGGAACGGAGCGGCTCGAATCGGCGACAGCGCGTTTAAGAATTGCTTAGCGTTGCGAAGCGTTGAAATTTTGGAAGACGAGTACGCCTACGACAGTCTGTATATCGACCGCGACGCGTTCGCCGGTTGCAACGCGCTTCTCGAATTCGCCGCGCCGAAAAGACTTATGGGAATTCATGGGCAAGCGTTCGGGCCGCGCGGAGAGCGCGCGACGCCGATCAAGTTCGCGCTTCATCCGGAGAGCAAGCTGAAAAACGCCGGCGGTTTGATCGTTAGCCAGGACGGCAAAACGCTTCTGGCGTATTTCGGCGACGGGAGCGAGGAACTCGTTATTCCGGAAGGCGTCGAATGGATCGGACTGAGTTTCAAAAACGCGCCGATTACGTCGGTTCGTTTGCCGAAGTCGCTGCGTCGCATTGGCGCCTCGATCTTTAGCGATTGCGAAAAGCTGGAGCGCGTCGAGATTCCGGAAGACGCGTTGCTGGAGTCGATCGAGACCGGCGCGTTCCGCAATTGCAAGGCGTTGAAGTCGTTCGCTTGGCCCAAGTCGCTGAAGTCGATCGAAGGCGGCGCGTTTAACGGTTGCGAATCGTTGGAGTCGTTCGTCGGGGCGACCGGCGTCGAAAAGATCGGCAATTCCGCGTTTTGCGACTGTTTCTCGTTGGCGACGATCGAGTTGGGAAGCGGTTTGCTTGAAATCGGCGAATCCGCGTTCGCCGAGACCGCCGCGAAATCGATCAATATCCCGGCGAGCGTTCGAAGCGTCGGCGCGGCGGCGTTTGCGAGCGGCGAGCTCGAAACGTTGGAAGTCGAGGAAGGGAACGAAGCGGTGGAAGTCGTCGACGGCGCGCTCCTATCGAAGGACGGGCAAACGCTTTACCGTCTCTTTGCGGGACTGGAACCGAAATCGTACAAGATTCCGGACGGCGTCCTCGTAATCAAACGCGCCGCGTTGGGCGGGAACGCGACGCTTGAGGAACTGACGATTCCGGAAAGCGTTACGACGATTGAACATAACGCGTTTTACCGCTGTTCGTCGCTGAAAAAAATCCGGATTCCGGCGAAAGTCGTCGATCTTAACCTTTACGCGTTCACGCATTGCGATTCGTTGGAAAGTTTCGAAGTCGCGCCGGAGAACCCGAAGTTCAAAAGCGAAAACGGAGCGCTGTTAAGTAAAGACGGCAAAACGTTTTACAAGATCGTCGCGGTCGAACGCGACCCGAGCGCCGCGCCCTACGTCCTCCCGCCGACGGAAGCGGACGACCAACAACGCGAAACCGCGGCGTATAAAAACCCGATTTATCGCGTTCCGGACGGCGTCGAAACGATCGCCGCCGACGCGTTTTCCGACATGTGGCGAACGCGCAACGCCTTTACGGAAATCGTTTTGCCGGAATCGCTTAAGACGATTCAACGAACCGCGTTCCAACACTGCTCGCGTCTCGAAACGCTGCGCGTTCCGGCGAGCGTCGAAACGATCGGATCGGCGGCGTTCGCGCGGTGTTACGCGTTGAAAACGTTCGAAATCGATCCGGAGAACCCGGCGTATTACGTCGCCGACGGAACGTTGGTAAGTAAAAAGGGAAAAACGGTTTGCGATATTATTCTCGACCAAAAGCGAACCGTTTGGAAGATTCCGGAAGGCGTCGAAAGACTCGACGCGACTTGGGTAACGGTGCGTTTCGATATTCCGGAAATCGTTTTGCCGGAAAGTTTGACGCAGATCGGCGCCGACTCCTTGGCGAAGAGTCAGAATTTGACGAAAATAACGATTCCGAAAAATGTTCGCGAAGTCGAAAAGGGCGCGTTCGCGATGTGTCCGAAACTTGAGGAAGTCGTCTTAAAGTCGGCGAATACAAAGATTAAGGACGACGCGTTTGTCTCTTCCGTTCCTAATCCATTCGAGCCGCCGACCCCGGCGAACGTGAAGATTCGCGTCGAGCCGGACGAAGAAGACGCGGCGGAATCGGCGGAATCGACGCAAACGGCGGAATCGGCGCAAACGGGCGACGCGGCAAACGTCGACGGCGGAACGACTTACGATGAAGCGGCGAAGAAGTTCGACGTGCGAATCGTCGACGGCGAAGCGACGATTCTCGGAACGCGTTTGCAGGAGCCGACGTTGAAGATTCCGGAAAGAATCGACGGTTCGCCCGTTACCAAGATCGCGCCGAAAGCCTTTGCTAACAACGAGTTTGTTAAGGAAATCGTTTTGCCGTCGACGTTGCGCGAGATCGGCGCCGACGCTTTTTTCGAATGCGTCGCGCTCGAAAAGATTTCGCCGCTGCCGGCCGGACTCTCGTTCGACTGCGTTCGGGACCTTCGCTTTTTTACCGGT
>JAFTUJ010000002.1 GCA_017466305.1 Thermoguttaceae bacterium | reverse complement strand
GGCTCGACCGTGAACAATTCGTCGACGTCGTCCGGATTTTGCGCCGTTTTTTCCGTTTCTTCCGCTTCTTTTCGCTCTTTTTCCTCAACCGCCTCTTTTTCCTTCTTTCGCGAAATCGCCCAAGCCAACAGAAAACAGCCGGTCGCGAGAACCGCCAACGGCGCGATCGGAAGCCCGGTCGCCGCCAAAAAGACCAAAAAGACGCCGGTCAACGCCAACGCGATCGGTCGCCCGAAAATTTGCGCAAGCGCCGCTTCCGAAACGTTTTGCGGTCGCGACGTTCGCGCGACGAGAAGCCCGGTCGCCAAGGCGATCAAAAACGCCGGAATCTGCGACGTCAACCCGTCGCCGATCGTCAATTTCGAGTAAAGCGAAAACGCCTCCGCCGCCGAAAGCCCGCGTTCGCCCATTCCGACGACAAGGCCGCCGATTATATTGATAAAAACGATCGCAAGGCCCGCGACCGCGTCGCCGCGAACGAACTTGCTCGCGCCGTCCATCGCTCCGAAAAAGTCCGCTTGCTCCGCCAACTCTTCGCGAGCGGCGCGCGCTTCGGCGTCGGTCAAATTTCCGGCCGCGACGTCGGCGTCGATCGCCATCTGCCGCCCCGGCAACGCGTCGAGCGCAAAGCGCGCCGACACTTCGCTGATGCGCGTCGCCCCTTTAGTAATAACGACAAACTGGATAATAACGAAAATAAGGAAAATAACGAGTCCGACGACGACGCTGTCTCCGGCGACAAACCGACTGAACGCGTTAACGACTTCGCCGGCGTCCGCTTGCGTCAAAATCAACCGCGTCGTCGAAACGTTCAAAACGAGCCGAAAAAGAGTCGTCGCAAGTAAAATCGTCGGAAAAACGTTAAAATCCAACGGTTTTCGAACAAAAAACACCGCGACGAAAATAACGACGGAAATCGCCAAATTGAACGACAAAAGCAAGTCCATCAACGGCGTCGGGAGCGCGAAGAGGAGCGCGAGAACGGCCGCCGCCGCAAAAATCGGAAGCGCCGCGTCTTGCCATCGGAATTTCTTCGCCGTTTCACCCGCTCCGCCCATTTTGCCTTATCGCTCCTTTTTACCCTAAACGCTTCGTCGATTCGCCCGCGCGCCGACCTTGCGCAGTATAAAAATTTACCGCGCCGACGTCCAGAGGAAAAAGGAAAGGAAAGAAAAGAAGAAAAGAGAAAAGAACGAGAAAAAAAAGAAAAGAACGCCCTTTCGAGGCTCGCCTTCAAACGCCGCCCCAACAAACAAAAATCGAAATCAGGCGCGACGTCGCTTAATCGTCGCGTTTTCTAAAAATTAAAACGTCGCGCTTAACAAAAAAACGCCGACGGTTCGAAGCGAGAAGCGACCCGTTCGGCGTTTGCGCTAACGCCGGCGACGTTGGCGACGTTGGCGAATCCCCCAATTTTCAACGACGGCTCAATCGCCGCGCCTTTCCGACGCTCGCCCTCGACCGGCCCGCCCCTTCCTTTTCCGCTCGCTTTTCAATTCGGAGTCGGTCATCAAGCGCGCGGCGTTGTAAAAGAGGCAAAATATTGCGCAAATTATCAAATAAACTTGAATATCGTTCAAGTAAAAACCGTTAAGATTTACCCGATTTTCCTTTTCTTCCTCGTCGACGGCGTCCGTCGTTCCCTCCGAATCGCTTAACGGCGCCGACTCGTCGGGTTCCGCGTCGTTTTCGTCGGCGACGTCCGAAACCGCCTCGTTCTCCGCGCCAACCTCGTCGTCCGATCCCGCGAATCCCGCGACCGCGCCCTCTTCCGCGGCGTCGTCCGAAATCGCCGAATCGCCCAAGTTTCGCCCGTTTTCGCGTTCCTTCGTTCTTTCCGCGACGTTTTCTTTGTTGTCGTTTTCCCAATCCGCCAAATCGCTTCGCGCCGCGTCGTTCGCCGACGCGCCCGCTTCGCCGCCTTCGCCGTCGTCTAAACCGACCGGTCGCCAATGCGCGACCGCTTCCTTGCCGCCCGCTTGGCCGCCCGCGTTGGAACCCGCTTTGCTCTCCGCTTGGGCGCCCGCGTTGGAGCCCGCTTGGCCGCCCGTTTTGGAACCCGCTTGGCCGGCGTTGTTTCCGGTCGACGCTAACGATCGTTCCGATTTGAATGCGCCGCCTTTTCTCGCGGACGCCGCGTCGAGCCCTCTCGCTTGTCCGCGCGCGCCGTCCGTCGGCGGTTCGTCGGCAAAATCGGCGTTCGGTTCGTTTTCCGACGCAAACGCCAACGCGACGTTCGCCGTCTCGTCCGATTCTTCGGCGACGACGGACGTTTCGCGCACTTGCGCGCCCTCCGACTTTTGGCGCGCGACCAACGTCCCGTATTCCGCCTCGACCAACTTCGCCCAAAAATCGGGCTCCGCAACCTCCGGTCGAACGCGACGCTGCACCCCTTGCTGACTAACGAACGTCGGCGAAAAAACCGGCGGCGACGGCGGAAGCGCGGTCGCGGTCGCGTTTTCGGCGACGGTCAACGCGGCTTTCACCCGCCTTATCCCGGCCTCGACGCCGACGCGGCGCAGACGCTCCGGCGTTTCCCGACCGTCGGCGGCGACGTAAGCCGGACGCGACGAAATCGGAAAAACGCCGCGCGCCTCCAACGCGGTTCGCGCCCAAAGCTCCGTCCCCTCCGCGTCGACGACGCCGTTTTCCGGTCGCCAACTCAACAGATCGACGTTCGACCCGTCCAAACGCCGCGCCGCTTCCAAAATCGCGAGCCGCTCGATCGCTTGCGTCAAGAAATATTGAACGCGAATGCAATACGTCCCCATCGTCGACTCGCCGTTGGAGCCCCAAAGAACGCCCGCTAATTCGCCGTATCGGTTGAAGATCGGTCCGCCGGAATCCCCCTTGCGCACCCCCTTGTCGACCGCCAACGTCTCGTAAAAGAGCGCGTTTTCCGGCGTCGCCGCCGATTTCGCGCTCGACGCCGACGCGACGCCGCCGGAAAATTTCGGCGAGTCGCCCGACGGTTCCCGCCCTTTCGCGAAATCGCCGTTTTGACTATTTTGCGCGCTTTGTCTATTTTGGCTATTTTGACCGCTTTGACCGTTTAGGCTATTTAGGTTATTTAGGTCGCCTTGGTCATCTTGCCCATTTCGACCATTTTGCGCAAACGCCCCGTTTTGCGCGTCCGCCCCAACTTGCCCGCTTTGCCCACTTTGACCGTTTTGCGCCGACGTCCCGTTTTGCGCGTCCGTTCCAAGTCGCCCGTTTTGCGCGTCCGTTCCGTTGGGAGCGTTCGCGTCGTTCTCTTCGTCGTCCGCGACAAGAAGCGCGTAATTTTGGACGCGACCGCCTTGAATTTGAAATTCGGTCAGCCCGGCGCTCTCCCCGTATCCGGCGACCCAAAGCGCGTCGCCGACGCCCGGCACCTCTTGCGAAATCGGAATCGGCGCGACGCGCGGCGGCTTGCGAACGACTAACGCCGCCAAATCCCAAGTTTCGTCGCGCAAAATCACCCGCGCCGGACTCGAAAACGTCGGAAACTTCACGACGATCGAATCCCGCGACTCGCTAACGACATGCCAGTTCGAAACGACGATTCCCCACTCGCCGACCTCCGCGACAAGCGTTCCGGTCCCATAATAAAGCGGTATCGTTTGCGAACCGTCCTCGCGAATTTGCGGAGCGTCGCGCCCGACGATTTTCGCGACGGCGGGATAACGCGTTTGCACCCCGAGCGCGTCGCGACGCAACGGGTCGAACCGCCGCGGCGCCGTTCCCTTATCGCCGCCGCCTGCGCCGTCGCTAATACCGCCGTCGCCGTCGGCGCCGCCAATACCGCCAATACCGCCGTCGCCGCCAATGCCGCCAATACCGGCGTTAACGCCGTTAACGCCGTTAACGCCGTTAACGCCGTCGCCGTCGACGCCGCCCAAATCGCCCGCGTCCCAACCGACGGCGCTCCGTTCGGCGACGACGCCGACTTGCGCGAAAGGAACGGTTTGCGAATCGTTCGGCGCGAACCGCGAACGGTCGGACGGCTCTTGCGCGAACGCGAACGGCGACGTTGCGAACGTTTCCGGCGCGACGGCGAAAAATCCGCCCCCAAAACAACCGCCCCAACGACAGCAAAAGCCCGACGCCAAAACCAACGCGCCCTCCGCCTTAAACCCCGCTCCGTCGCCGCTCGCCGCCGAACCTTTCGACGCAAACGACGCCCGCGACGTTAAGGAACGCGCAAGAATCAAGAAGGAAAAGAAAAACGCAACGAAAAAAGAGAACAACGCCAACTCTATTTTAACTATTTTCACTATCTTTGCTGTTTTCGCGTCGGTCGTCGCAACAACTCGCGACCGCGCAACGTCATTATACCGCGCGACGCGGCAAGCGTCCGGCTTTTTTCGCAAGAAAAAGGAAAAAAACAACGTTTTTTAAAAGCGCCATTCGCTACAATCCCGAAAACGCGCTTTTTTTATCGTTCCCGTTTTCCGCTTCGTTCGTCGTTTTTTTCGCCGAAACGGCAAACGGCGTTCTCCGGCCCGCTTTCCTCCTCCCCTTATTCTTCCCTCTTTGCCTATTCGTCAAACTTGTCGACGCAACGCGCCCCCGAAAGGTTCGGAACCCCCGACGCGCCAACGCGCCGCTCCCTTCGCCGCGCTCGACAAAAATCATTTTCCGCGACAGTTTCTAAAAAAGACACCGTTAAAATCTCCGTTCGCTCTTAAAAATAAGCTCAAAACGGCCGCGACGCTCATTTTTTGCGCAATTTCATCGGGAAAATAGTCGATAAAACGTTAATAAGACGTTCGATTTTCCGCGCGAGAATCTCGTTTATCAAAAAACGATACGATTAATATTAAAGGAAACCGTTTGAATAAGCTATTATCCATTTTAACGACTTTAACGGCGATTGCGTTCGTCGTTTGCGTCGGCTGCTCGGACGGCGACAAAAAACGCTCGATTTTGAACGTTTCCTACGACCCGACGCGCGAACTTTACAAAGAATACGACGCCGCGTTCGCCGAACATTGGCTCGCGACGACCGGCGAAGCGATCGAAATCGAAAAGTGCAACGGCGGCTCCGGCGCCCAAGCGCGCGCCGCCGGACGTTTTCGGGTTTGGCGTAACGACTTCGACGTCCGGACGCGTTAAATCGTCCCAACCGCGGATATGTTTCGGGTTTCCCTTGCGAACGACGATAACGATCGTCGACGTGTACGGGCAACTGTTGTTCGGGAGCCGCTTTTGCCAATAATTCGGGTTTTCCGGATTATCGGAGCCGGGTTCGAAAAGATCGGTCGCGACGTCGTTGATATCAAACGCGAGCGCCAACGTAACGACGTCGGCCTCGTGCCCCATTTTGACCGCGCGGGCCTGGGCGCCGGACCCGCCGTTGCACTTTTCAATGTCGAGCGCTTCGCCGGTCGTCGCGAGCCAAGATTCGGCGAACGCGGCGTCG
>JAFTUJ010000570.1 GCA_017466305.1 Thermoguttaceae bacterium | reverse complement strand
TTTGCTCCGTTGCGACGCGGCGCAAGTCGTCGGGGTCGGCCGCCTTCTCGAACAAGCGACGCTCAATCTTTTGACGAACGCGGCGAAATACGGCGCGCGTTCGACCGCCGACGGCTTCGACGTAGAAAAGAACGGAACTTCGACCGATAAAGAAGATAAGAGCGCGAAAGAAACCGAAAACGCGTTCGACGTTTCGCTCGAAGTCGCCGACGAAACCGTTTCGCTCGTCGTTCGCGACTTCGGCGCCGGCGTCCCGACGGAGTTGGCGGAGCGCGTTTTCGAACGTTTTTTCCGATTGCGGCGCGAATACGGTCGCCGTCCGGAAGGAACGGGGCTCGGTCTCCCGATCGTCCGTCAAATCGCGACGCTGCACGGCGGAACGGTTCGCTGCGAACCGGTCGACGGCCCGGGCGCCCGCTTCGTCTTAACGCTTCCGTTAGCGCCGCCGCTATCCGACGAAACCGTCTAAACCGCCCCAACGCCCGACGGCGTCAAGAACGCGAACCCTCGTCGCCGACCAACCGGCGTCAACCGGCGTCCAACTCGTTTTCCGCAAGGATTTCCAACAAAACGCCGCGCAACGCCGGAACGTCCCGCCGCAACGTTTCCCAAATCAACTCAGGTTCGGCGGCGTCGTAATCGCGCGTCAAATAACCGCTTGCCGCGCGGATTTGCGCCCAAGGAACCGACGGACGCCGGGCTTTCAACTCGTCCGAAAGCCGCCCGACTAGCTCGCCCATTCGAATCACGCACATATCGCAAGCATACCGCGTTCGAACGTCGACGCGATACGCTTCAAAATTATCGTCCAATCCCTCGAGAAACGACGCGACGTTATCGCAATACTCGATCATTTTTGAAACGGTTCGAGAATCTTTATCGTTCATAAACCCACCGTCCTTCGTCCGTTCATCCGGCATTTAACTCGTTTTCGGCAAGGATTTCCAGCAAAACGCCGCGCAACGTCGGAACGTCTTGCCGCAACGTTTCCCAAATCAACTCCGGTTCGGCGGCGTCGTAATCGCGCGTCAAATAATCGCTTGCCGCGCGGATTTGCGCCCAAGGCCCCAACGAACGTCGAGCTTTCAGTTCGGCGGAAAGTTGCCCGACCAAATCGCCGATTCGAATCACGTTCATACAACACGCGTCTTGAAAGGCAACGTCGGTTAAAAAAACGTTGAAATCGCGCCCGTATTCTTTTAAAATCGCCTCGATTCTTTCACAACGCGCAATCATTTTTTCAATAATTCGTCTCTCTTTATCGTTGTTCATCCTTTCCTCGCCTTTCTTTGCCACGTCCTTATTATACTCGACGAAAGCGCCGCCGTCAAACCGGTTTCGCTCTTTTCGGGACGCGAAACGCTTCCGTCAAGAACGCGAAAACCGCCGCCGACTCGTTCGGTCGACGACGGTTTCGGGTTCAACGCCGGCGCCGCGTCGCACCGTCGGTTAAAACGGCGACGCGGCGCGGCGTTCGACGGTTCGTTTTCGCGTCAATAAATCAAATAATCGGCGCGAATCTTCTTAAAGCGCTCGACTTCCGGCGTCCAAAGGGGCGCGATTTCGGCGACCGGCTTCCCGGCTTCGATCGCTTCGAGCGTTTCGTCGTTCAAGAGGAGCGTGTTCGCGTTCCCGCGCTCCCATTTGTCCGGGTAATCGTTCTTCAAGCGCGACATCAACGCGACGCCGGTTTCGACGGCGCGGAACGCGTCGCGGTCGGTCAGCTTGAAGCGGAGCCCGGAAACCTCGACGTTCGCGTGTTTGCTCGCCGTCGGAGTGAAGCGAATCGGCTCGAACTCGATTCCCGGCAAGTTTTCGGCGTTCATCTTCGCGGCCCAATCCTCCGCGTCGATCCAAGGCGCGCCGATAACCTCGAACGGCGTCTCCGTTCCGCGTCCGACCGAAATGTTGGTGAACTCCGGAATCCCGATTCCCGGGTAAAGGAGCGCTTCGGTCAAGGAACGCATGTTCGGCGACGGATTGACCCAAGTCAAGCCGGTTTCGTCGAAATATTGGTCGCGGCTCCAGTTTTCGCAAGGAACGACCGTTAAATCGAGATTTAAGCGCATTTCGTTCGCGTAAAGGAGCGCGATTTCGCCGACCGTCATCCCGTGTCGAATCGGCATAGAGAAGAACGCGACGTAAGATTCGCGCCCCGCGTCGAGCCCCGGCCCGGCGACGATTTCGCCGCCGATCGGATTCGGACGGTCCAAAACGACGAACGACTTGCCGAGGTCCGCCGCCGCTTGCATCGCCGAACACATCGCGCTAATATACGTGTAAAAACGGACGCCGACGTCTTGAATGTCGAAAACGAACACGTCGACGTCGCGCAACATTTCCGGCGTCGGGCGGCGGACGTCGCCGTAAAGGCTGAAGACCGGGAGCCCCGTTTCGGAATCTTTGCCGTCGCCAATGTCGCTTTGGTCGAGGACGCCGTAAAGGCCGTGTTCCGGGCTAAAGAGCGTCGTCAACTCGACTTTCGCGTCTTGCATCGCTTTCGGAATGCGGCGACCGTCGCGCAAAATCCCGGTTTGATTCGTCAAAAGACCGACTTTGCGCCCCTTGAAGAGCGAGTAACCGTCGCGGTCGAGAACGTCGATTCCGGCGAGCGTTCCTTGAACGTCCGATTTTCCGGCGTTCGGCGAACGATAAACCGATTTCGCGACAAAAGCCTTCGTCGCGGCGGCGTCCGGGCGCTCGCGAATCGCGTCGACGGCGATCGTCCCAATCTTCCCGGCGAGCGAATTAATCCCGCCCTTGCCGTCCGGGTGCAGGCGGTTGCCGAGGAAAACGACGAACAAATCAAAGTCCGGGTCGACCCAAAACGCCGTCCCGGTGAAGCCGCCGTGTCCGAACGCCGACGGCGACATGTTGAAGCCGCGGTTGCCGGAGTAAGGCGAACGCTTGTCCCAACCGAGCGAACGAATCCCGCGCGGAACCGCTTGCGGCGCCGTCATTTGCGCGAACGTCTCCGGTTTCAAAATTTGAATCGGATTCGCCGGGTCCGACGCCGGAACGTACGTCCCGCGACCGGCTAACATCGAACCGAGAATCGACATATCGACCGCCGTCGCGAAAAGGCCCGCGTGCCCGGCGACGCCGTCCATCTCGAAAGCGCGCGGGTCGTGAACGGCGCCCTTAATCCAGTCGGCGTCCTTCGGCGAACGCTTCTCCGCCGCCGCGCTGCGCTTCCGTTGTTCGGCGTTCGGATTGTAGCCGGCGTCGAGCATTCCCAACGGACGGTAAACGTTTTCGCGCATAAACTCGTCTTGCGAAACGCCGGAGATTTTCTCGATCAGGTAACCGCAAGTAATGAAACCGACGTCGCTGTACGAGAACTTTTCGCCCGGCGCCGAACGCAAGCCGAGCTTGCAAACGTTCGCCCAAATTTCGTCGCGGTTAAAGCCGATATAGTCGTTAATGCTGTTGTCCGGCGTCAGGCCCGAAACGTGCGTTACGCAGTCGCGCACCGTAACGTTTTCCTTGCCGTTTTGCGCGAATTCCGGGAAGAACTTCGCGATTTTATCGTCGTAAGAGAGTTGACCGCGCTCGACCAAAATCGCGATTCCGATCGCCGTCGACGAAACTTTCGTTACCGACGCCAAGTCGTAAAGCGTGTCGGCGGTCGCCTTTTCGACGGTCGGCTCCGTTTGACGGTCGCCGTAAGCGCGCAAAAACGCCAACTTGTTCCCGCGCCCGATCGCGACGACCGCGCCCGGCGTTTGACCGTCGGCGATCGCCTCCTCGACCAACGCGTCGATTCGGTTCAGCGTCGCGGCGTCCATTTGAACTTCCTCCGGCGCGACGACCGGAAGCGCCGTTTTCGACGGCTCCGCGCTCCAAAGAACGCTTGTCCCCAACGCGACGAACGCCGCGACAAACGACGCGCAAAACGCCGCTAAATAACGAGTTGCATAAAGTCGCATAAAAACGCTCCTCAAAAAAACAAATGAAAAGAACTCGGCGCGCTTTCCAACCGCCCAAGGCCGACGCGCGCCGAAGCATAAAAAAACCGGAGCCCCGCCGAACGGCAAAAGCTCCGGTTTTTTATTTTCGTCTCCGAAATTTACGTCGACGCGGCGCTAAGAACCGCGTCGAACGGACTCGAAACGTCGAAAGATCAAGCGTATTCCGGACGGTTGAGGTTCGGAACGGCGTTCGCTTTCGCCGCTTCGACGCGTTTCGCGATTTCGTCCGCCGAAACGCCGGCGTCCGCCGCGTTCTCAACGAGTTCTTTCGCGTAATCGAATTCCGGCGTGTCGTCCGAATTCGGATCGAACCAAGACGGCTTGAATTCAACGGTCGCGTTCAGGTCGGCCGAAATGTTCGTAACCAACGCGATAATAGCGTCCCAAATGGCGACTTCGCCGCGGCAACGAGTCAAGAGGCTCGGTTTCGCGCCGGCTTCTTCGCCGAACGCTTCGGCGCCGAACGTATCGCAAAGGAGCGGCATAATCTCTTCGTCGACAATGTCTTGCGCTTCCGGGTTCTTGCGAATGCAGTACGCCCAGTGTTCGATTTCTTCGCAGTAACCGCGGCTAACGTCGGTCGCGTAAACGCCTTGGTAACCGATCGCGGCGGAAAGCTTGTCGCCGTCTTCCGAAATGACGACGTCGAGGTTCCCCTTCGAGCCGGCGACGCGCGTTTTGTCGTTGATCGCCGAAGTGCGGTAAAGGAGGGCTTCGTTTTCGCGGTCGATTTGGAGCGTGCCCTTCGTGCCGAAGACCGTTTCGCCGTAACCGCCGAAGCCGTTGCCGTTGATCGTGGCGTAAGCGACGGTGATTTTGCGTTGTTTGCCGAGTTCGTCGTTCGGATCGTAATCCGGGGCCGGATATTCGTACAACGCGGCGACGTGGTCGTCGACGTCGCGGTCGAGCGAGTTGAAGAGCGAACGCGCGCCGGAAGCCGAAACGCTAAGCGGTTGTTGTTTTTTACCGCCGTGCGCCGCCGCGATGAAGATGTTCGCCGCGTCGAGTTGGTGGCTTCCGAGTTCCGCCATCAACCCGCCGCCGGTGCGGTTCCAAAGGCGCCAACGAATCAATTCTTCGATCGCCGGACGGTCGTAGGTTTCTTCGCCTTCGGTTCGCGTGGTCGCTTGGTAGCCGTAATCTTCGGCTTTGCCGTACTTAACGCCGTTCAACTCGCCGCCTTCGATAAGGATGTAGTCGGAGAGTTGCGCGCGCTTTTGACGGATTTTCTTTTCGAGCGCGGCCAAGTCTTTTTCCGTCGTGGAAATTTCGCGGTTGAGGCGTTTTCCTTCGGCGGCGTCGGCGGCGGTCTTTTCTTCGTCCGGTTTATTGGTGATTTCGTCGACGCGAGCGCGGTTGCGAACGATCGTCGCTTTCATCGCGTCGGCGGAGTAGGTCCAGTCGCGGAGTTCGTTTTCCAATTCGTCGAGCT
>JAFTUJ010000569.1 GCA_017466305.1 Thermoguttaceae bacterium | reverse complement strand
CGCAGGGGCGTCGAGCCGTCGAAGGAACGATTTCGATCGACGGAACGCCGATCGCGCAAGGTTCGATCGAGTTTTTGCCCGATTCCTCGAACGCCGTTCAAACGAGTTCCGGCGCGGTGATTACCGACGGAAAATTCAAGATCGCCGAAACGAAAGGGTTGGCGGAAGGCTCGTATTTGGTCGCCGTTTCTTCGAACGTCGACACGGGCGAAACCGTCGAGGGCCCGCTCGGCCCCGAACCGCTGTTCAAAGAGTTGGTTCCGGCGCGATACGGTTCCGAAACGCAAGAAAAAGCGACCTTTAGCGGCAAAGGCCCGTTCGTTTACGAACTCGATATTCCGTCCGAATGAACGTTAGCGCTCGGCGTCGCGGCGGTTTCGTCGCGGCGACCGACTTAACGTTCCGACGTTAATCGACGAAAACGCCGACTTCGAAACGGAGTCGGCGTTTTTTTTAACGCTTGCTAATTAAGAGATTAAGACGGCGGCGGAAAAGGGGCGTTACGCGGCGCCCCAACGTTTGCGCAAGGCCCAGTCGGCGATCAAAAGCCCGGCGAAGAGCGCGAAAATCGCCCAAGTATCGTAAAGCGACCGCTTGACTTCGCGGAAATCGGCGACCGTCGCCCGTTGTTGCGCCAACTCGTCGAGAAACGACGCTAAGTCGTCGACGCGCAACGTTTTCCATTCGGTCGTCGACGCGAGGTTTTCGTGCGTCGACGGCGACGCGGCCGGTTCGTCGAGTTCCAAATTTTGCGCGAACGTCAAAAACCGAGCTTGCGCGCTTTGGAGCGGCGTTCCGGTCGACGAAAGAACCGACGCTTCGACGCGGTAATCGCCGACGCCGAGCGTTTCGCCGCCGCGATAAGTTCCCGTCCAAACGCCGTTTGCGTCGGTCAGCGCGACGTCGGTTCGCGAACCGTCCGGCCCGACGACGGTCGCCTTCGCCTTCAATTTCGACAAATCTTCCCCCTCTTTCGGACGGTAAACGACGCGGAAATCGACGTTTTCCCCCGGCGCGAATCGGCTGCGTTCGAGTTCGACCGCGAGTTCCCCTTCGAGAAGCTCGTCCAGCTTCGCCGTCCATAAAAGCAACTGTCGCCAAAACTTGCGATGTTCGTCTTCGAAACCGCGCATCCGCCAACGCCAAGTCGAGTCGGTCGCGAGCGTCGCGACGCGCCCGTCGCCGAATCGACTCAAAACGAGAAGCGGCAACTCTTTAGACGGCGCGCCGTCGGAGAGCGCGCCGGTCGCGGTCAAGGCGGTCGTCGCGCCCGGTTTCGGCGTTCCGACGCGGTAAACGCTCGACAGCGGCGGGAGCTTCGCCCAACTTTCGGCGTTCTTTTTCGGATCGAGATTCAACTGCGCGACGAAGTCCGGACGCCCGGAGCGAACGGCGGGCGCGACGCGGAACTCCCCGTCGAAACGGAGTTTCTGCGATTCCGGCGACGCGGCGTCAAAGTCGGCGAGGTCGGACTCGAGCGGCAGCCGGTCGGCGCTTTGCGTCGCGACCGGGAAAACGTCGGCCAGCGGCGTTTCGGCGTACCCGCCCGCGCCGAGCGAACGTTCGCCCGCGAGAACGACGAGCCCGGTTCCGCTTTCGACGAGTTCGGCGAGCGCCTTCAACTCGTTCGGCTGAAACGCCGCCGCGTCGACGTCGCCCAAGACGTAAGCCGCGTATTGGCCCGGTTTAAAGAACGTTTCGACCAACGGCTTGCGCGAACGCGTCAAAGCGGCGACCCGCTGAGCTTCGGTCGCGTCGGGGAGTCGAGCGACCAACGAAGCGGTTGACGGACGCCAATACCGAACGCGGACGTCGGACGCTTCGTCGAGCGCGGCGCGGAGGAAGTTTTGCTCGTAACGCCTTGTCCCTTCGATGTATAAGACGTCAAGGCCGCCGTCGATCGCGGCGACGAACGCGCCGAGTTCGTTGTTCGAGTCGGCGAGTTCGCCCTCTTGCGGCGTCGCGGCGACGCGCAGCTTCCATTGCCCGGCGGTTTTCGGGGCGCAAACGAAGCGATAGGAGAGCGTCGCGTCGTTCGAGGTCGGCGCAAGTTCCGTTTCGTCGACGACTTCCAACTTGCCCGGCGACGTTTCGAGCGAAAGCGCGAGCGGGATTTTTTGCCCGGCGAGCCCGAGAACGCGGACTTGGCCGGAGACGGTCAGCTCGTTTCCGAGAAAAACGCGGTCGTTCGAGCGCAGGTCGAGAACGGCGACGTCGCGAGTCGTCGGGGAACCCTCCGCGGAGCCGAGCGGAACGGCGAAAATCGGGCGTTCCGCGTCCCGCCAACGGAGCGCGACGTCTTGCGGCGACGGCGATTCGGCGTCTTTCGTTCGTTGCGTTCCGTCCGAAATAACGGCGACGCCGAGCGTTCGGTTCCCCGCGGTCGTTCGGAGCGTTTCGGCAAGCGCGTCGCCGAGCGGCGTTTCGGAACCGGTCGGCGCGTCGGGGAAACGGACGGCGCCGTCGACGAGTTCGAGTTCCTCGGTCGCGTCGCCAAAACCGAAAACGCGAACGTCGAACCGCTCCGAAAGATCGCGAAGTCGGTCTTGAACGGACGCGAACCCGGCTTTCATCGTTTCAAATCGGCTCG
>JAFTUJ010000568.1 GCA_017466305.1 Thermoguttaceae bacterium | reverse complement strand
CGCGACTCGATCGACGCGATTCTCCGCCTCGCCGAGTCGTACCGCGTCGCCGCCGAGCAAGCCGGACTGACCGAAATCGCCGAAACGCTTGCGCAAGTCCCGCGCCGCGGAGCGCGAACCCTCCTCGAAGCGTTCCAATTTTTCCGAATTTTGCATTATTCCCTTTGGTGCGAAGGCGCGTATCACAACGGCGTCGGGCGGTTCGATCAAATTTTCGCCCCGTATTTGGACGCCGACCTCGCCGCCGGAAGGCTCGACCGCGACGGCGCGCTCGAGCTGGTCGCCGAATTTTTCCTCTCGTTCAACCGCGATTCCGACCTTTACGTCGGCGTCCAACAGGGGGACAACGGTCAAAGTTTGATGCTCGGCGGTTGCGATTCAACCGGCGCCGACGCGTCGAACCTCTTGACGGAGTTGGCGTTGGAGGCTTGCGGCCAAAATCGTCTTATCGACCCGAAAATCAATCTCCGCGTTTCGTCGGCGACGTCGTTCGACTTGCTGAAAAAGGCGACCGAGCTGACGCGCCTCGGGCTCGGCTTCCCGCAATACGCCAACGACGACGTCGTCATCCCCGGCCTCGTCAAACTCGGGTACGACCTCGCCGACGCCCGCGATTATACCGTCGCCGCCTGTTGGGAGTTCGTTATCCCCGGCGTCGGGAGCGACGTTCCGAACGTCGCGGCGGTCTCCTTCCCGGCGGCGGTCGACGCGGTTCTCCGTTCCCCGGAAGCGACGCAAGCGGCGGAAAACAACGACTTCGACGCTTTCCTCGCGCTCTTCCGAGCGGAGCTTTTCCGCCGCGCCGACGAAATCGCCGAGTCGCTCGAACGCTTCGACGTTCTCCCTTGCCCGCTCGTTTCGCTCCTTTGCGACGGTCGCGTCGAAGCGGCTCGCGACGCGGCGTCCGGCGGCAAGTACGTCAATTTCGGGATACACGGAACCGGCGTCGCCCCGGCGGTCGACTCTCTTTTCGCGATCAAGCGGCTCGTTTTCGACGAAAAACGCGTTTCGCCGAAGCGTTTCGTCGAAATTCTCGACGCCGATTTCGACGCCGAGCGCTTCCCGGAAGCCGCCGAACTCCTCGCTCGAGCCCGCCGTCTCCCGAAAATGGGGAACGACGAGCCGGAGCCGGACGCGCTCGCGGTTCGCCTTCTCGCCGACTTCGCCGATTCTTGGGAAGGGCGGCGCAACTGCCGCGGCGGCGTCTTCCGTCCCGGAACCGGTTCGGCGATGTATTACCTTTGGCACGCGAACGAACTCCCGGCGTCCCCGGACGGTCGGCGGCGCGGCGAGCCGTTTCCGGCGAATTACGCGCCGTCGCTCGGCGTTCCGATTCGCGGCCCGGTCGGCGTCGTCGCGTCCTTCGCCAAGCCGGACTTAACCCGCGTCGTCAACGGCGGCCCGTTGACGCTCGAACTGCACGACTCCGTTTTCGCGTTCGCCGACGGCGTTGAAAAGGTCGCCCGGCTCGTCCAATTTTTCGTCAAACGAGGCGGCGCGCAGATGCAGCTCAACGCCGTTAACCGCGACCGTCTCCTCGACGCGCAAAAAAATCCGGAACAATATCGCAACTTAATCGTTCGCGTTTGGGGTTGGAGCGGTTACTTCGTCGAACTCGACCGGCCTTACCAAGACCAAATTATCCGCCGCGCCGAAATAACGTTCCCGACGTAACGCCGTCTCTTTGTCCCGTTCCCCTAAACCGCCCAGTTTAACGCTTAATCGCCCGTCCGTCCGCCGCCCTTGCCCCCGTCGTTCGCCGAATGCCCGATTTTTCCCGAAAATCCGCCGACTCCGCCGACTCCGCCGAAATCGCCGAAATCGCCGAAATCGCCGCGTCCGCCCGCCCGTCGCGACCGGTTCGCGGCCTTATTTTCGAAGTGCGCGAGTTCGCGCTGCACGACGGCCCCGGCGTCCGAACGAGCGTTTTTTTCAAAGGCTGCCCGCTCCGCTGCCGTTGGTGTCATAATCCGGAGAGCCAAGCGCCGACGCCGGAGCTTTTGCTAAACCGTTCGCGCTGTTCGGGTTGCGGCGCTTGCGAGAAGATTTGCGACGCGGCGTTAAGCCGTTCCCGTCGCGACGTTTGCGTCGCTTGCGGTCGTTGCGTCGACCGTTGCCCGCAAGGCGCGCGCCACCTTTGCGGTTGGGAAACGGACGTCCCGACGCTCGTCGAGCGGCTCCTTCGGCAGCGCGACCTGTTCGAGCTTTCCGGCGGCGGCGTTACCTTGACCGGCGGCGAACCGCTTTTCCAACCGGAATTCGCCGTCGAACTGGCGCGGTCGTTGCGGAACGCCGGAATTCACGTCGCGCTCGAAACTTGCGGGTTCGCGTCGCCGGAAGTTTTCGACGCGCTAACGTCTTGCGTCGACTTAGTTTACTTCGACGTCAAGATTCTCGACCCGGAGCGTTCGCGGCGTTGGATCGGCGTCGACTCCGCGCCGATTTTGGCGAATTTACGTCGACTTTGCGCGAGCGGTCGTCCGTTCGTCGTTCGAACGCCGTCGATTCCCGGCGTCAACGATTCCCCGGCGGAGCGCGCGGCGGTCGAGCGGCTCGTCGACGGCGTTCCGTCGGCGCTCGGCGTCGAGTTCCTCCCGTACAACGTCGCGGCGGGCGCGAAATACGCCCTTTTAGACCGCCAATTCGACCCCGATTTGCCCTAACGCCGCCAATCCCGCCGCTTTCGTCGTTTCCGCCAACCCCGCAATTTCCGCCGTTTCCGCTAACCTCGCAATTTCCGTCATTTCCGTCGTTTCCGCCGTTTCCGCCGTTTCCGCCGTTTCCGCCGTTTTCGCTAACCCCGCAATTTCCGTCGTTTCCGCCGTTTCCGCCAACCCCGTCGTTTCCGCTAACCCCGCAATTTCCGTCGTTTTTCCCGCCGTCCTATTTTACCCAACCTCCCGAACAATATTAAAATTTCCCGCACCCCATCCCGAGATCGACGCGTTCCAAGCGTTTCGAAAGGAACTTTATGAACCGAAAACAATTTTTTACTTCGTTAATTGCCGCCGCGCTGACCGCCGCGACCGCCCTTTGCTCGCCGATGCAAACGCTCGCGCAAGACGCGCCCGCCGCGCCGATTTCGACCTTCCCCGGTAAAGTCGGCCAATGGAACGGCTTCCAATGCAACGACTTTCAATTCCAAGGGCGCGCCGCGAAGCTCGTCTTCCCGAAAGAGGCGGCGCCCGGCAAGCCTTGGATTTGGCGCGCTCGTTTCTTCGGACACGAACCGCAGTTCGACGTCGCGATGTTAAACCGCGGTTACGCCGTCGCTTACGTCGACTCCGCGCCGCTGATGGGGTCGCCGAAATCGGTCGCGCTTTGGCAAGATTTTTACCTCTATCTGACGAAAGAATTCGGGTTCGCGAAGAAAACGAACCTCGAAGGAATGAGCCGCGGCGGCCTTTACACCGTCAACTGGGCGATGCGATACCCCGAGCAAGTCGCGACGATTTACATCGACAACCCGGTTCTCGACTTCAAAAGTTGGCCCGGCGGATACGGCAAAGGCAAACGCAGCGACGCCGATTGGCGCTCCGTCCTGCAAAGTTACAACTTGACGCAAGAAGAAGCGATGCGATACGCGCTCAACCCGATCGACAATACCGACGGCCAAAAGAAGATGGCGGCGGCGAAAGTCGGCGTCTTCCTCGTTTGCGGCGACTCCGACCGCGTCGTTCCGTTCCCGGAAAACGCGAAACTCTTCAAGGAGCGATACGAAGCGGTCGGCGGCCCGGTCGAGTTGATTCTCAAACCCGGCAACGACCATCACCCGCACTCGATTAAAGACCCGACGCCGATCGTCGAGTTCGTCGAGAAATTCAACAAATAAAACGCCGGTCGATTATCGGCGCTAAAAAACGCGGCGAGTTTCTTTCGGAACCGCCGCGTTTCTTCTTTATTTCGCCTATTTTGCTCGTTTTCCGCTAAAAGAAACGTCAATCGTCGGCGCGGAAGACGAGCCGTTCGATTTTAACCGCTTTCCCGGTCGCCGAGTCGACGTCGACGATCGTTCCGTTGAGGCGCGCGTCGCCGGTCGCGACTTCGAAAACGGTCGGGCGAAACGTCTTCGTCGTCTCCAAGACGCGGTCGTATCGCCGCCCGATGATTCCGTCGAACGGGCCGGTCATTCCGATATCGCATTGGAACGCGGTTCCGCCGGGCAAAATCGTTTCGTCGGCGGTCGCGACGTGCGTATGCGTCCCGAGAACGGCGGAAACGCGCCCGTCGAGATAGCGTCCCATCGTCTGTTTTTCGCTCGTCGCTTCGGCGTGAAAGTCGACGATTCGGACCCGAACGTCCGCCGGAATCTTATCCAACATCTTGTCGGCGGCGCGCAACGGGCAGTCGATCGGCGCCATAAAAACGCGTCCCAAGAGCGTTCCGACCGCGACGCGAACCGCCGGGCGCTCCGTCGTCGCCGGAACTTCCAACGTCGTCCAACCGCGTCCCGGCGCTTCCGGCGGATAGTTCCCGGGTCGAACGATTCTCGGGTCGTCGGAGTTCAAAATCGAGAAAATCGCCTTTTGCCGGAACGCGTGATCGCCGAGCGTAACGCAGTCGACGCCGTTTTCGACGATCGCCTTGTAAATTTCCGGCGTCAGCCCGGAGCCGCCCGCCGCGTTTTCGGCGTTGACGACGACAAAATCGAGCTTGAAGCGTTCGCGAATTTCCCGCGTTCGTTGAATCAAAATATCGCGCCCCGGTTTGCCGACGACGTCGCCGACCGTCAAAATTCGCAAAACGCTCCCCATCAAGCTCCTCGTTCTTTCTTTACCGTTCTTTCGTTTTTCCTCCTTTTCGACGCGTCCGTTTCGTTTCGCCGGATTCGCCGTCGTTTTTGGGAGGCGTCGCGAATTCGAACCGCTCGAAACGCTCGAACCGCAACGTTTCCCTTTAAATCGGCAAAGTCGGCGCGCCGCGACGCCTATAAAACGTCAAAAAATCGACGATTCTTTGATTTTCTTGTCAAATCCCCCTTCTAAACGTTGCGATTCGCCTTTAAACCGACAAAAATTTATCGAAAAAACAATAACGATCGCCGCCGTCGGAACGTTCGCGTCGCGAAAATGTCAAAAGGAAAAAAGCGTTTTTTCTCGCCAATTTTTCAGTCAAGTTTTCGCGGCGGCGGTCGATAGAACTAAGTAGCGGAGGTCCAACGCGACGCCCGCCCACACCGGCGTTTCGCGCGTTCGTTCCGTCGCCGCGTCCCCGTTCCCCCCCTCGAACCCCCACCCCCCTTTGCGACGTTCTTTCGCCGAACGTCGCGGTCGATAGAGGCGCGTCCCATGAACCAAGAAGTCAACGTTTTAGCGCTCGTCAAAGGTAAAGAACGTTACGTTTTTCTTTACAACGACTCGAATCAATCCGAAATGCTTCGCACCTTCGGGCGTTACGCTTCCGACCCGGAATTGAGCTTCAGCTGGTACGACGCCGCCGTTTTGAGCCAAAAACTTCGCCGCAAAGCGCAACGCGACGAAGTCGCCTCTTTAATCGCGTCCAAAAAAGAAAACGCGGAAACGTTGGACGAACTCGAATTGAAAATTGAAGACTAAACGGGACGTTTCGGAGCGTCGTTTTCCTTATTTTCCCCGGCGACCGTTTGAAATTCACCCTTTAAAATATATTTTCGTTTTCATTTGCGACGCGTCGAAGCGTTTTCGACCGTCGCGTTTTTTTTGAGCGACGTTCGCAATGCCGTCTCCGCCGTCCAACGAAAGAAATTTGCGCGTCCCGATCGTTCGTTTTCTCCGCTATCTCGCCGTCGAGCGCAACTTTTCCGATTATACGATCAAAAGTTATCGCGAAGATTTGGAGGCTTGGCTCGAGTACGAACTGGCCGCCCGCGACGGCGTTTGCCCGCGTCCGGACCAAATTTCGGTTCTCGAACTGCGCGGCTATCTCTCGGCGATGCGGGAAGCCGACTATTCTAAAGCGACTATTTCCCGACGTTTAGCGTCGTTGCGCGGTTTTTATCAATTCGGCGAGCGCGAAGGTTGGGCGGTCGAGAATCCGGCGGCGGCGCTCCGCAATCCGCGCGGTCGGCGCCCGCTTCCCCGCGTTATGTCGACCGACGACGTGTCGAAGCTCCTCTCGGCGCCTCCGGAAGACGACCCGCTCGGCCTTCGCGACCGGGCGATTCTCGAAACGATTTATTCGGCGGGTTTGCGCGTCGGCGAACTGGTCGGGCTCAACTTTTCCGACGTCGTTCTCGACGAAGACCTTCTTAAAATCCGCGGGAAGGGCCGCCGCGAACGTTTCGCGTTTTTAGGTTCGTTCGCTAAAGAAGCGATTCTCCGTTATTTATTGACGTCGCGCCGTTATCTCCGCGTCGCTTCGGCCGAACGCGGTCGACGCAACCGCGACTATTTCGCCGCCGCGTCGCCGCCGTCGAACGAAGAACGCGCGTTTGTCGCCCTCTTCGTCCGCTCGGCCTCCGCTTCGCCCCTTCCCGGTTTCCCCAACCTTCCCAGTTTACTTGCGTCGACGAATTTCGCCGACTTAACCGGCCCGTCCAATTCCGCCGACGAAACCGTCGACTTAACCGGCTCGCCCAATTCCGCCGACGAAACCGCCGACTTAACCGGCTCGCCCAATTCCGCCGACGAAACCGTCGACGTTCCGTCCGATTCCGCCCTTTCCCCGTCCGACGCCGCCGACGCCGCCGACGCCGCCGACGCTTCCAACGTTCCCGACGCTTCCAACGTTCCCGACGCTTCCAACGTTCCCGACGCCGATCGTTCTCCGACGTCGCCCGTTCCCTTCGTCGACTTCCAAGACCCGGCGGCGCGTCGACGTTGGGAAGCGTTCCTCGCCGAACCGATTTTCGTCAACAAAAACGGCGGGCGCCTCAACGTTCGCAGCATCGGACGCAAACTCGACGCTTATTTGCAAGAAACCGAACTCGACTCGAAGGCGTCGCCGCACACGCTCCGGCATTGCTTCGCGACGCATTTGCTCGACTCCGGCGCCGATATCCGTTCCATCCAAGAATTATTGGGACATAAAAATATCGTTACGACGCAAATTTACACGCACGTCTCGACGGCCTCGCTGCGAGCGATTTACGAAAAATCGCACCCGCGCGCTCGACTCGGTTTAACCTTCGACGCGTCGCCGACGCCGGACTCGCCGCCAACGCCGCCGACCGCCGCTCCGCTTCCCGTCGACGTCCCCCCCAACTTCGCCAACCCCGCTCAATTCCAATGACCGTCTTTCCCAATTCGCCTAAATCCCCCAATCCCTCCGATTCCTCCGCTCCGTTGACGCGAATCGACGACGAACGCGGCGTCGCGACGTTGACGCTGAATCGCCCGGAACGTTGCAACGCGCTTTCCTTCGACCTGTTGCGCCGTCTTCTCGCCGAACTTCGCCGAATCGCCGCCGACGATTCGACGCGTCTCGTCGTCCTGCGCGGCGCCGGCAAGCAT
>JAFTUJ010000567.1 GCA_017466305.1 Thermoguttaceae bacterium | reverse complement strand
TCGTCGGCGGCGTTGGTCGCGGCGGCGTTCGGCGTTTCGACGGCGAAAGCGGCGAGCGCGGACGGGAACGGAAACGAGAAGGCGAACGCGGCGGCGGTCGCGGGGGACGCGAACGCGGCGGCGGAAAAAACGGAAAAAACGGAAAAGTCGGCGGCGGACGAAACGGCGGCGGTCGAGCTTTTCGGCGATTTGAAGTTCGAACGCGGTTTCGAAATCGTTAACGGTCCGAAAACGCTCGGCGTTCTGCGCTTGCCGTTTGACGGCGAAAAAGGCGAAAACGGCGAAGCGGAGAAGTCGGGTAAATTGGGAAAATTTGGCGAAACGGGGGAGGTCGGCGAAACGGGCGAAACCGGCGCCGCGCCGACTTGGAAGCTCGCGCAACATCATTCGAAATTCGACTTGTCGCGACCCGAAACGCAAACGGCGACCGCGACCGAAGCTTGCGCCGCGACGCCGGGGCTCGCCGTCGCTCGAACGAAAACGCCGGACGGCTCCGTCGCGCTCCGGTTGGAAGTCGCCGCCGACGCCGAGTACGACGCGCCGCGTCGCGCCGACCAAAATTGGTTGCATCTCTTGCTGCAACGCGACTTCCCGCCGTCGGAGCGCGTTTCGTTCGCCGACGTCGAATCGTTGGTCTTTACTTGCGACGCGCAAGTCTTGCGCTCCGAGCGGCTGATGACGGCGGACGAGTTCGACTCGAATCTGCACGCGACGCAGGCGTCCGTTTACTTCGCGATCTCGAACGACGACCCGGAATCGCCCGATTTCCGCGATTATATTTGGTTCGGCGTCTCGTTTTTCGACGACCGTTGGGAAATTCAAACCGATTACGTCGCGGTCGACGGCGACCCGCGGACGATCGGGACCGGCAAACTGATTTATCGACTCGGCGAACAACGGACGATCGACGCTGTTTTAGGGGGCGTCAATCCGTTCTCCAAGAAACCGGTTCGGATTGAAATCGACTTGGCGAAATACCTCGGCGGCGCGCTCCAAGCGGCGAAAGAACGCGGCTTCTTGACGGAAACTCGCGTCGAACAGATGAAACTGGCGCACTTCAACTTCGGTTGGGAGACGCCGGGAACGTACCGCGCCGCGCTGGAAATTAAGAATCCGCGCCTCGTCGCGACGTTAAAGAAAAACGTCGAGCGACGCTAAATAAACGGGCGGAGGAGAAAAACGCGCTAAATAACGAAAAACGCCGAACGGCTCGTCAAGAGCGGTTCGGCGTTGGCGCGTTCTTGCGGAATCGAGCCGCCGTCGACGTTGAACGCTTAAACGGCGGCGCGTCCGGACGGCGAACGATTAGAGTTCGCTCTTAATGTCGAACTCGATCGGCGTTTTCGCGTCGACGATATTCACCTTGAACTCCGATTTCGACGCGTCTTTGTATTCCGCCGGAAGGAGGTCTTTCGGGAACATTTTCGGCGCCGGTTGCGACGGGTCGTAAGACGCGTTCGGGTCGACTTCGTTTCCGTCGGCGTCGACCCAAATTTCCTTCGAGAAAGTGAGGGCGTATTCGCCCGGCATCACGCCGGCCATTTTCGCGCCGGGAGTAACGACGCGGAACGTTCCGTCCGCTTGAGTCAGCCCGGACGCGGCGCGTTGCGACGTTCCGTCCGCCTTAACCGGGTTGACCGGCGACAGCGTAACGACGATTCCCTCGACCGGCGCGCCGTCGACGGTGATTTTGCCGGTAACGTCGACGACGCCGAACGTGTTGCGCGGCCCGCAACCGACCGCCGTCAACGCCAAAGAGCAAAGCGCGACGAAAGCGAAAAGAGCTTTGTTCATTTTAGGTTTCTTTCTTATTTTTCGACGAAGTTTCGTCGGTTTTGTCAATATTATTAATATAAGGGAACGTTTAAGGAAGCGGAAACGGGCGCGGCTCGGCGTTTTTTACGTCGAACCGCGTCGCTTTTTCCGTTTTTTCGTTAACGTTGGAAACGCTTGAACGGCGAAGCGTCAAACGCTCGAACGCTTGAACGTCGGCGCCGATTAGAGCGTAATGTCGGTTTCGCCGGCGTTCGCGGTTCCGATGGCGCCCCAGACGCCGTACGGGCTCTTGCCGCCCTTGCCGCGGTAGTCGTCGTTGTTGGCCGAGGAGTCGCCGCAGTCGATCGTTTCGCTAATGAAGCGAACCGAACCGTCGCAGAAGCTGACGTTGACGCCGCCCGAATGGTACGAACCCGGCGTAACGATCGAACGTTCCGCGTCCGACGTCGAGTAAATGCAGTGAACCGAGTTCGGCGGGAGAACGGTGTTGAACGACGAATAAATGTACATCCCGTCGGCCCAACGACGACCGAGCCAAGGTCGCGTAACGACGGAGGAGACGAACGAATTAACGTCGTTCGGGTCTTGGAAACCGACGCAAGTGGAAGCCCATTGCGGGTTTTTCCCGGTGAGAATCCCGGTTTTGATGTTCAGCGTTTGCTCGTCGGAGCCGCCGGTCGTCGCGTGCGTCGGGACTTCGGCGAACATCAGCGTGTTGCTCGTTCCGTCGGTGATGTACGAGAAATCGCGGGTTTCGTTCCCGTTGTCGACGCAGAACGGGCCGCGCGATTTTTTACCGTCGGCGGCGAAATAACAGGAGGCGATCGTCGCGTCGCCGAGGCTGGCGCGGTAGTTCGTCCGACCGGGGAACCATTGCGCGGCGGAGTCGGAGCCGGACGGGTCGCTCGGGCAGATTTTCGCGGGCATGCTCACGTACCAGCAGGCGATATCCCATTCCCAAGGCGCCGCTTTGTACGGGTCGACTTTCGCGTCGGTGCGAGCGCTGCTCGGGTTCCCCGGCGAGCTGAGGCGGAGGTTGCCGCCGCCGGCGAATTCGTTCCAAGCGGCGCTTTGTTCGACGTAGGGCAAAATCATCACGAGCCAGCTGACGCGCGAGAATTTCGAGTTGTTTTGCGCGATCGGCGGAATGTGATTGTGAACGTCGTGGAAGTTTTGCGCGGACAAGCCGAGTTGTTTCAGGTTGTTCGTGCATTGCATGCGGCGGGCGGCTTCGCGAGCGGCTTGAACCGCCGGCAAAAGCAGACCGATCAAAATGCCGATGATCGCGATGACGACCAACAGCTCGACGAGAGTGAAGCCGAAGCGGCGGCGAGAGGAAGTCATAAAGGCGTTCTCCTGTTAAGAGTTAACGGCGTCTAATAACACTAAAATATTTATACGACGAAACGAACGACGCTCGGCAGAGAACGGGATACCGGGCGCCGCTCTTTTACGCCCTTAATTATACCGTTTTTTTTCAACGTTTGAAGGGGCGGCGTCGCGTCGCACGACGGCTTTTGGCGATTTGGCGACGCAAACGGAACCGATTAAACCGGTCGCGCGATTTTTTTTTGATCGACTTTAGGGAAAACGTCGATTTTAACGGCGGCGAACGGCGGCGAACGGCGGCGCGAACGGCGGCGAACGGCGGCGCGAACGGCGGCGCGAAC
>JAFTUJ010000566.1 GCA_017466305.1 Thermoguttaceae bacterium | reverse complement strand
CGCCGCGTCGGACGTTCCCGGTCAAAACCTCCTCCGCCTCCTCGCCAACGAAGACGGCGTCTTGCGCGACCGCGTTTCGGTCGTCGCTCGCGACGCGGAGTCGGAGGAACGGGCCCTCGTCGTCGCCGACTGGATTTTAAAGGAAACGCCCCTCGCGCCCGGCGTCGACGTCGACGATTTTTCCGGAACCGGCGCGTTCGTCGCCGACGCCGCGACCTTAACCGCCGCGCCGAACGCCGCCCCGACCTTAACCGCCGCCGCGCCGAACGCCGCCGATTCGTCGTCGACTTCCGCCGCGCCCCTTGCGTCGCCGCGACTTAGCCGTTTCGAACTTTTCGTTCGTCCGGACGACCGTTACAACGTCAACGACGTCGCGAACCGTTGCGTCGAGATCGTCGAAAAGCTCGCCCCGGCGCTCCGCCCGCCCCGCGATTGACCGTTCGTTTCGGCCCGTTTCTCGACGGTCGGGCGCTCGATCGTCCGTTTCGGGGCGTTAATCGTTAAGCGTTCGCCGGACGCCCTATTGTCGCCGTTTCGCCCATTTTGCCGATTCTTTTTCGGCCGCGCAGTTCACCCCAATCCCCCGCTCAACCTATTTTATCTTCCGTCGCCGACGCGGTTCTTCGAGTCGGCGGCGGAGCGTTCCCTTTCGCCCCCGATTTTTTCTTCCAACGGAGGTTTTATGCAACGCAATTCTTCTTATCGGCGCCGAATTTTTCGCCTCACCGCGCTCCTGTTCGCCGCCGCGTCGACGCCGACGCTCGGTTTCGCGCTTTCGCCGACGTTCGCCGAACCGGCAAACTCGCCGCAAACGCCGCAAACGTCGCAAACCGCCGAAACTAACGTCGACGAGGCGCAAAACGCGTCCGACGCCGCGCAATCGGTCGCCCCGATCGTCTTTTTCAACGCGAAAACGCCGCTCGACGCGCTGACGCCGCAAGGGGTCGAACTCCGCCGCCTCGCGTCGGGCGCCGTCGAAACGTCGAACGGTCTCGCCGACAATTGGCCCGGCTTCCACTTCCTCGGCGCTTGGAATCTCGGCGATTATTCGGCGCTCGAAGCGAAAATTTCGAACCCCGGCGACCAACCGATTCAACTTTACTGCCGTCTCGACTGCGCCGCCGCCCAATTTCCGGAAGGAACGACGACCGTCGGCGCCGAAATCGCGCCGGGCGAAACGAAAGTTTGGCGAATCGAACTTCCCGCCGCGCTCCATCCGGAAACCCGCGCCAAACTCTTCGCGATGCGCGGCAAGCCGGGCGGAATCAAAACCGACGCTTACTCGGTCGACGCGAAAATTCCGTTCGACAAAAAGGAACTCGTCGCGATTCGCTTCTTCGAAAACCAAAACGGACGCGGCGACCGTTGGACGCTCGAATCGCTCGTCGCCGTCCCGACGCCGCCCGAAAAGCGCGAAGCGTTTCTCGATTGGGCGCCGGAAAAATTCTTCCCGATGATCGACCGTTTCGGACAGTTTAAGCACAAGGATTGGCCGGGCAAAACTCATTCGCTCGACGAACTGCGCGCGCAAATTGAAATCGAAAACGCCGACCTCGCCGCCAACCAACCGAGCGACCGCAACGAGTTCGGCGGTTGGACGAAGGGCCCGCAACTCGAAGCGACCGGCTCTTTTAGAACGGAAAAGATCGACGGCGTTTGGTATCTCGTCGACCCGAAAGGCCGCCTCTTTTGGTCGAACGGCGTCGATTGCGTCGCGCATTGGAACGGCGTTACCCCGACGACCGATCGCGAATTTTATTTCGATCCCGAAATTCAACTTCGGCGCGACGGCGGCCCGTTCGACGCGTTTATCAACCGCGACAATAATTCGGTCAATAATTATTATGCGGGACGCGGCGAATTTTGGTCGTACAATTTCACCGCGTCGAATCTTTATTTGAAATTCGGCGCCGATTGGCAAAAGAAAGCCGACGACTTGGCGCGTCGCCGCTTGCGAAGTTGGGGGCTCAACACGATCGGCAACTGGTCGGCGGACTCGATCAGCCGCGACGGGCGCACCCCTTACGTCGCGACGATCGGGATTTACTCGCCGAAGATCGAGGGAAGCTCGGGATATTGGGGAAAATTTTCCGACCCGTTCCACCCGGAATTTAAGGAGTCGCTGCGCCGCTCGCTCGACGCGCCGTTCGCGAAAGCCGCGTCGGACGACCCGTTCTGCGTCGGTTTCTTCGTCGACAACGAGATCAGCTGGGGCGACGCCGGGTCGTTGGCCCGCGCCGCGCTCGCTTCGCCGTCGACGCAACCGGCAAAAATAGCGTTTATCGACTGGCTCCGCGCTAAATACGGGGCCGACGTCGCCGCGTTGAACGCCGCTTGGGGAACGTCGTTCACCGATTGGGAAGCGCTCGCCGCCGAACCGTTCGACGTGCCGAAAAAAGCAATCGCCCAAGACGAAACGCAAGACGCCGCCGTCCGCGCCGCCGCCAAGAATGTCGCCGCCGACTGCGACGCGTTCTACTCGGTTCTTTGCGAAAAGTATTTTTCGGAGATTCTCGCGACGCTGCGCGAAAAAGCGCCGAAGAAACTTTACCTCGGCTGCCGTTTCGCTTGGACGAATCCGCTCGCGATCGCCGCCGCGCAAAAGTATTGCGACGTCGTCAGTTACAACTTTTACAAGACGGAAGTCGGCTCGTTCCGCCCGATCGAAGGCGTCGACAAGCCTTGCGTCGTCGGCGAGTTCCACTTCGGCGCGCTCGACCGCGGGCTCTTCCACACGGGTCTCGGCCCGACCGAATCGCAGGAAGCTCGCGCCGCCGCTTACGAACATTACGTCCGAAGCGCGCTCCTAAATCCTTGGCTTGTCG
>JAFTUJ010000565.1 GCA_017466305.1 Thermoguttaceae bacterium | reverse complement strand
TCCCGCCGCCGGAATCCGGGTAATTGAACGCGTCGCCGGTCGTCCCGAAGACGTGTTCGTAATAGCGAATCGTCTCCTTAAATCCGCGCGTTTCCGAACGTCCGAAGTCGTTCCCCAGCGCGGAGTTAAGCGCCGCCAAGAGCAGAACGTTGAACCCGGTTCCATACCCCCAATACCCCGGCCCCTCGACGTAATTTCCGTCCGGCTCGTACGACGCCATGCTCCACGTTACGCCGTTGACAGCCTGTCGCACGGCGTCGCGAGCGAGTTCCGGTTCGTCGTCGGCGATCGCAAGCGCGCCGTAAAGCGTTCCGCACCAACAGACTTGGTTCCAGTTCGCGTTGTTTTTCTTCCACCAGCCGCGAATCTTCAACGCCTCTTCGACGCCCTTGACGCGAATCGCCTCCCGCGCCTTTTTTCGATTTTCGCTCGAAAACGTTTCGCCGCAGGAATCATACGCAAACGCCATCGCCGTCGTCATTTCCGCGACGTCGAGGAAGTGCGACGGGTTCCAGTCGGCAAACTCGGCGATCGCGACCGCCTCCTTTTCGACTAGCGCCTCGTACTTGGCGTCGCCGGTATAACGGTACATAAACGCCCAATCGAAAATTCGCCCGAGCGCCTCGCGCGAGACGCTTAACAGCCGCTTCCCTTCAAGTTTCCGCTCGACCGGCGGCGCGTTCAACTTCTTATCGGCTCGACGTTTAAGCGCGTCGTAAAACGCCTTCCATCGCGGGTCGGCGTCGATCTTTTTCTTAACGTCGGCGATCGCTTCGTCGGTCAGCAACAGACGCGGCGCCGGACGCAACTTCTCGAACGCGGCGTCGACTTCCGCTTGCGAAACCGCCGGAAAGCCTTTCGCCGTCTCGTCTTGCGTTTTCTTCGTTTCCGCCGCAAACGACGCCGTCGATTGGAAAACGTCGCCGCTCGACGTTCCGAACGCCGCCCCGCTCCAAACGACCGCCGCCGCGACGCCGAACGTCGCGAAGCGTTTCCAACTCTTGCCGTCGCTCCGTTTACCTCGCGACGCGTTTAAGTCGGCGTTCCCCTTTTTTCGCCGTTGCCGACGTCGTTCGTTCTCGTTCGCTTTCATCGGAACTCTTTTCCTTTCAATATGTTGCGTTCAACGCTTTTCACCTCGAACGTTCGCGATGTTTTTTTCGACAAAATCGCCGAAAACCGTCCCGCGCCGCTGGCGCCGCGCCCGTTTTTCCGGTATAATGACGACGCCGCTTATTTTAGCGCTTGCGGCGCCGCGTTTCAAGCGATTTTCCTCATTTTCGCCAAAAAAACTCGCGTCGCCGACATTTGCCGCGTCGTTATCCGTTGTCGTTTCGACGTTTACGTCGACCGTCGTCGCGTTCGCGCCGCCGCGTTTTCCTTCGTCTCCCTTGTTTCCATTTTACGGAGCCCGCAATGCAAACAAACGTTAAGCCGTTCAATCGCAACATTTGCCAACCGAGTCAAGCGTCGCGATTTCATTTCTCCCGCCGCGTTTTCGCCCCTCTTTTTCTCGTCGCCGCCCTTTTTTTAACGGCGCCGTCCCTCGAAGCCGCCGAAACGACGCGCTTCGGAGCCGTCTTGATTCCGAGCGCTCCCGTCGAGCCGAGCGACGCTAAGTCGCGCAAATTTGAGCGACCGCAAATCGTTTTCAGCGAAGAAGATAAGAACGTCGGCTGGCGCGTCGTCGAGGGCGAGGCGCACGTCGGCGTCGACGCGACGCGCTTCTATTTCACCGTCGAGGCGCCCGGCGCGAACGCCAAAGCGCCGCGAGTCGAAGTCGTTTGGCCCGGCGTCGAAGTCGCTCGCGTTCTCGGGGCCCGCGACGGCAAGTTCGAAAAAACGGAGCGCGGCGTCTCGTTTGAGCTTGCGTCGCGAACCGCTCCAACTTGCGTTTTTACGGAGGTTCCGTTCGGCGCCGTTCGACTCGGCGTCTTTCACAACCGCGAAGAGCGGCGCGCCGGGCCTTACCGCGACGGCGTTTACCCGGAACCGCAAATCAAGGCGCAGCTTAACTTTATGATCGGCGCGCTCGAAGTTTGCCGCGAACTCGGTTGGACGGAAACGACGACGCCCGGCTTCGTCGACCATATAAACCTTTACGGTTTCGAAACTTGCTATCCGAACGGCCACCGCGACTTCCCGCCGCATTTTCACATTATGCTCGCTTGGGACGGTTGGAGCGGAGCGCATGTCGCGCACTATTTGCTCGACGCTAAAGGGTTGATTTTAAAGAACAACCAATGGTCGTTGCACGAAGACGTCGAGACGTTTTACGGTCGCGGCGAAACGACGCCTTTCCCGGACAAAACGGGTCGCGTTATTTTCGAAACGACGATTCTTCCGGACGGTTCCGGTCTCGTCGTCCGCCCGACTTACAACGCGGAAACCGATAAATCGCAAGACGTTGCGACGCGCCGTGAATTTTTAATCCGCGCCGGTCGAGCGAGCGCCGTCGAGTCGGTCGAAGTTTGCGCCCGACCGTTCGACTCCGCTCCCGACGCGCCTTGGACGCTTATCGGCGAAGCGACCGCGCACGACGATTCGGTCGCCGGCAAGTTCCGCGCTTCGGTTCGTTACGCCGACGGTTCGACGCGAGAAATTGCGTTCGATTACGACCCGGCGCGCGGCGGTCGCGTCGATCGTTAAGCTCTTTCGGGAATTTTTTTCCTTCTTCCGCCGCGATGCGCGAATCGCGTCGCGGCGCCTTGCCTTGCCCTACCTTACCTTGAAGCCCGCGACGCTTACAAGACGCGCCTTTATCGTTTTTTTACTTCGTCGCTTTCTTATATCTCTTAAGGAACGTCGCGCCATTTTATTTCGCGCTCAACTTTGGCGACTTTTCAAGGTTGTCGCGTTTTATTTTTTATTTTTTTATCGCGACGCGCGTCGTTTTTTAATACGGTAACGCGTTGTTAATCGGTCGGTTAAGCGCTCGTCGTTCTTTTACCGTTTCGTTTCGCCGCCGCCATTCCTTTTCGTTTTTCAAGAAATTTTAAAAATTTTTAGGAAAACCCGTTGACAATTTTTGAAGATCGGTTAAAATCATTTTTGTCAGTTGGGGACAACGAGACGCAAACAACTTCACCTTCCTTTAAGTTTGAAGTTAATTGCTTGTCAACATGTTTTCGACGACCGTTTTACGACGAAAGATTGGGGAGTTAGCTCAGTTGGGAGAGCGCAAAGTTCGCAATGTTGTGGTCGTGGGTTCGACTCCCATACTCTCCACTCCAATCTAGTTTCATCTTTGAAGCTTGTTAATATTTGATGAACGCCGTTCGCAAGACGGCGTTTCTCTTTATATGGGCGACTATCTCAGTTGGTTAGAGCGCCGCTTTCACACGGCGGAGGTCGCTGGTTCGAATCCTGCGTCGCCCACTTGCTAAACTCTATTATCCCAAGAGTTTATATTTTTGAGCGTTTTTTCGTTTCTACGTTCGTTTTCGAAATTTAGATACGTTGTATCTAAATTGAAGGAGCGTTATGAAACGATTGCCGTCTTACCGTTGTTGGAAGACCCGCGACGTCGGATACGTCTTTCACGACGGTCGAAAAATCTACTTTCCCGGTAAATTCAACTCGCCGGAGTCTCGAACCGCTTACGCGAATTTTTTGACCGCGCTTCGAGTCGGACTCGACGTCGGACGCGTCGAACCGACCGTCTTGACCGTCGCCGGACTTTGCGCGCATTTTTTGACTTGGGCGCAAACCTATTACCGAAAACACGGGCGGTCGACCGGCTCTTACGAACGTTTTGCGACCGCGGTCGTTCCTCCCCTGCTCGAGCGTCTTCACTCGAAAAAGGTCGACGACGTCGGGCGCGCCGACTTGCGGGCCGTTCAAGACGCGTTAATCGCTCGCGGTCTCGCTCGGTCAACCGTCAACGATCGAATTCGATTCGCAAAGCAAATTTTCAAATGGGGAGTTGAAAACGACTTAGTGAAACCGGAAACGTTCGCTCGAATCGCCGCGCTTAAAGGGCTCGTCGCCGGTCGCTCTCCGGCGCGAGAGCCGGAGCCGGTTTCGGCGGTCGCGGACGCCGTCGTCGAAAAAACCGCCGCGTTCGCGTCGCAGACGGTCGCCGACTTGATTTTCGTTCTGCGCCGCACCGGAATGCGCCCCGGCGAGGCGTTTCGGCTCCGTTGGCGCGACGTCGACCGCTCCGGCGACGTTTGGCTCTACTACCCGAGCGAGTGGAAGACGGAACATTGGCGTTCGGCCCGCCGACGCGTCGTCCCGTTGGCCGCGCCGGTTCGCGAAGTTTTGGAGCGATACGCCGCCAAGTCGCCCGACGCGCCGATTTTCTCGCCGCGCGACGCCGTTCGCGAACGTTACGCCGACCAAAACGGCGACGTTTCCGAAGCGGTCGAGCGACGGATCGAGCGGACGGCGGCGGAGTACAACAAGAATAGTTTCCGTCGAGCGGTCGCAAGAGCGGCGGAGCGCGCCGGGCTCCAACCTTGGGCGCCGGGTCGCCTGCGTCATTCGGCCGCGACGGAAATTCGAGCGAAAGCCGGACTCGAAGCGGCGCAAGTCGTTCTCGGACACGCGTCGGCGAAAACGACCGAAATTTACGCCGAAACCGCGCTCGACGCCGCCGTCGCCGCCGCCGAACGCGTTTGGGGCGTACGCGACCCGTTTTCAAAATAAAACGTCGAAAAAATGAAAAAATTCCGCCCGACGCGTTTGCTAAAGAGCGAAACGTCGGGTATAATTGGTACATAAGCGAGCGTCGCGACGCGGCGTTCGCGGTTTTTAACTTAAACGAAAGGCGCGACGATGCAAAGCATACGATTAGGCGGACGAGCGCTCCGCTCGGCGGGCGCGACGATTCGCCTTCTTCCTTCAACGACGACCGAGT
>JAFTUJ010000564.1 GCA_017466305.1 Thermoguttaceae bacterium | reverse complement strand
TCGCCGCGGCGAAACGACGGGGAAACGACGCGGCGACGCGGCGAAACGTCGGGAGCCCGCAAACTCGGCGGCGTCGCCGGAATTGGCGCGACGCGTTACCCGGCGGCGGTTCCGCGAGCGATTTTCGGCGGTTGCGCGACCGGCGTTTTTTCTTTGATCAAAATTTCGCCGTCTTCGCCGACGTCGTCGAAACGAACCGAAAGGATTTTCGAGACGCCGGAGTCCTCCATCGTAACGCCGTAAATCGACTTGGCCGACGACATCGTTTTTTTCGAGTGCGTAACGAGCAAAAACTGCGTCGCGGGGATAAAATCGCGCAAGGCGTTCGCGAACCGGTTGACGTTTCCTTCGTCGAGCGCGGCGTCGACTTCGTCGAGAACGCAAATCGGGCTCGTTCGGTATTGGAAAATCGCCAACAGGAGCGCGACGCAGGTCAGCGACTTTTCGCCGCCGCTCATCAACGTTAAGCTCTTCAACTCTTTGCCCGGCGGTCGCGCGACAATATCGACGCCGCTTTCGAGCGGGTTCGACGGGTCTTCGAGCGTCAAGTCGGCGCGTCCGCCCCCGAAAAGTTTTTGAAAAATGTTGCAAAAATAAATTTTAACCGCTTCAAACGTCTCCTCGAAGAGGCGGCGACAGTCGCCGTTGACGCGCTCGATAATCTTTTGGATCGACTTGCGCGCCGAAACGAGGTCGTTGTATTGGTTGAACAGCGTCGCGTACCGGGTTTTCAGCGTTTCGAGCGTTTCGATCGCCTCCAAGTTGACCGGGCCGAGGTCGCGAAGTTTTTTGCGCAGTTCCTCTATTTCCTTTTGACGGCGGCGGGCGCCCGACGCGTCGCGGGGAACGACGATTTCTCGGTCGTCGTCGACGCCGTTATTTTGCGCGTCGGCGGCGACGTCGGCGACGTTCGCGGAATTTTTACCGGCGTTTTTCGAACTTCGTCGTTCGTTTTCCTCTTCGACGCGGAATTTCGCGTCGGCGAGGTCGAGCCCGTAATCTTCGCGAATCCGTTCTTCGAGCGTTTTGATTTCTTGCGCGAGTCGTTCGGCGGCGATTTCCTTCGAACGGATCTCTTCGCGGCGTTTTTCGAGCGCGTCGCGGTTCGTTTTGACGACGAGCGCCGCTTCGTCGCGGAGCGTCGCGAGCCGTCGACGTTCGGCGTTCGCCGTTTTTTGCGCGGTCGAGAGCGTTTCTTTCGCCGAGTAAAGTCCGGCGAGGGTCGCGGTTCCGTTCAAAATCGTCAACTCGGCGGCGCGGATGCGTTCGCGGAGCGATTCGACGCGGCGTTCGTTTTCGGCGGTTCGGCGCCCGCGTTCGAGCCGAGCGTCGTCGAGCCGTTTGAGGAGGTCGTTCAAAAAGCCGACGCGTTCCTCCGTTTTGGCGAGTTCGATTTTCAGGTTCGTCGTCCGCTTCATCTTCTCTTGACGTTCGCCGGCGAGCGCGTCGCTCGACTCTTGAATCGCGGCGAGACGGGCGTCGAGTTCGGCGACCCCGGCGTCGAACGCGGCTTTCGCCTCTTGCTTGACGGCGAGTTCGGCGAGCGTTTTGTCGAGTTCTTGCGCGAGTTCCGACGTTTCCTTTTCGAGTTGGGCGAAACGACCGCGGATTTGGGCGTCCCGTTCGGCGGTCGCGGTTTGGCGGAGTCGAATCGCGTCGAGCGCTTGCGTCGTTTCGCGCTGAACGACCGCTTCCGCCTCGAACTCGGCGTCGGCGGCGCCGAGCGCGGTTTTCAGCTCCGCGACGGTCGTTTGAAGGCGTTCGAACTCCGCGTCGAGCTTTTGCATGTCGGTCGACAACGCGGCCAATTCGCTGCGTCGCGAAATCAACCCGGCGCTCCCTTGCGCGGAGCCGACGACGAGCGTTCCGTCGGCGGTCAAAAGGGAACCGTCGGCGGCGAGGAAGTTCGTCGGCTCGCCCCCTTCGCGGTAAAGCTGCTTCGCGACCGAAATCGACTCGACGATCCAAGAACGGTAAAGGAGCCGTTGGACGAGCGCGGCGAATCGGGGCTCCGTCTCGACGAATTGGTCGGCGCGACCGAGGACGCCCGGTTTGCCGTCGAATTGCGGGTTCAGCGGAATCGCTTTGCTCGGGTTCGGGTCGAGCCAAATAAAGCCGACGCGACCGGCGAAGCGCGAACCGTTGCGCTCGATGAAGCGGAAAAGCTCCGGGTCGGGCGGGACGACGACGTATTGCGCCGTCGGGCCGAGCGCCAACTCGACGAGCGGCGCCGCCTCGACGTTGACGCGAATTAAGTCGGCGACGAGACCGAACGCGTTGCGGAACGGCGACTCCGGATTGTCGATCGAGCGCAAAACCTCCTTGACGCCGGGACTTAGCCCTTCGTATTTGCGGAGCAAATCTTGCAGGAGCGTCGAGCGTTCGACGAACGCGGTTCGCTTCCGTTCGAGTTCGGAAAATTCGACCTGCCGAGCGCCGAGGTCGCGCCGAAGTTCTTCGCGCCGCTTTTTCAACTCGCCGAGCCGTTGGAACGACGTTTCGCGTTTGCGGTCGAGTTCGTCGACGTTCCCCTTGAGAACGCCGAACTGCGCCGAAAGTTCCGCGATTTGTCGCTCGACTTCCTCTTTTTGCCGAATTTTTTGCATTTTCGACTGCTCGAGCGTTCGACGGCGGGTCTCGAGCGCGGCCAACTCCCCGGCGAAGCGGCTCGTTTCGGCGTTTTTCTCTTGACGTTTCGCTCGGAACGTTTCGCGTTCGGCGGCGAGCGTTTCGGCTTGCGTCGCCAATTTTTCGAGCGCGGCGGTTTCGGCGGCGAACTCTTGCGCGATTTGCTCGACGGCGGCGCGGGCGTCGGTCAGCTCCGCTTCCGTTTGACGCGACGAAGCGTCGGCGTCGACGCCTTGAACGCCGAGTTCGACCGCTTGAGCGCGCCCGCGTCGGACTTCCGCCGTCCAATCGTCGACTTGCGCCGACTGAAAATCGACGGTCGACGTTTCGGCGGCGATTCGTTCGCGAACGCCGGAAAGCTCCGCTTCGACGCGGCGCAACTCCGTTTCGACGTCGGTTAGTTTGGCGTCGGCGTCCCGTTGCGCGGTCTCGGCGGCGGCGATTCGTTGTTCGGCGGTCGCTTGAAACTCGGCGAAATCGGTCGTTTCGACGGTCGTTTGTTCGCGTTCGGCCGTTTTGAGCCGCCAATCGAAGAGGGCGACCTCGACGCGAAGCTTTTGCAACCGCGCGGCGTAACGTCGGTAATCTTCCGCTTTGCCGGCTTGCGATTTCGTCTTGCGGAGCTGGCTTTCGACTTCGCCGACCAAATCGGAGAGGCGGAGCAAATTTTGCTCGACGCGTTCGAGTCGACGGGCGACTTCCTGCTTTTTCGCGTTGAATCGGGAAACGCCCGCGGCCTCCTCCAAGACGGCCCGACGTTGCGCGCTCGAACTTTGCAACAGCGCTTCGACGCGGCCCTGTTCGATGACGGCGTATCCCTGCGACCCGAGCCCGACGCCGGCGACGATCTCGCGGAAATCCTTCAAACGGCTTGCGTTTCCGTTGATTAAATACTCCGATTCGCCGCTTCGATAGACGCGCCGCGTTAGGTGAATTTCGTCCGCGTCGATCGCGAGGAAGCGTTTGCGGTTATCGAAGGAGAGCGTTACTTCCGCCGCCGAAAGGGGTTGGCGCGACGCGGAGCCGTTGAAAACGACGTCCGACATTTCGTCGCCGCGGAGGCGTTTCGCGCTTTGTTCGCCGAGCGCCCATTTGATCGCGTCGACGACGTTCGACTTCCCGGAGCCGTTCGGGCCGACGAGGGCGCAAATACCCTCGTCCAACTCGATTCGCGTCCGATCCGCGAAACTCTTGAAGCCGTATAACTCGATCGATTTTAACATCTTAGCGCGACGAAACGGGATAAAAAACGGGGCGGCGATAAACCGCGTAAAATGGGAAAGTTGGGAAAATAAACGCGACCTAAAAACTCAGGTTTGCTAAAATAACAAATTTTCGCGCCGTCGGCAAGAGCGATTTTTCCCTCATAACCGGAAGGCGGCGGAAGAAATTTCGGATTTTTGGCGCGAACGGTTAGCAGTTGGGTTTACAAAAAAAAAAAACGGTTACGATAAAAGCGGGGTTGGGCGTCGAACGCCCCAAGTTTTTTAACGAAATCGACGATTTTATTTTTTATTTTCGAGGTGAAAAATGATAGAATATGCAATTGGTAGCGCGTTAGCGGGCGGAGCGCGGGCGCTTGGCACATATTGGGCTGAAAAGATTCGGGCCGCCGCTGCGGCAAATCAGGAGATTGTGCGTTACGCCGTCGACCAAAAGGAACGCGTGGAAGGGAAAAATATCGTTGTTATCACCACCGTTTACTTTCTCAATCAAGCCGGGAACATTGTTCATACCGCTTCGAATCGCGAGGTCAAGCCTGCGCCTAAGAAGGGATTGTTCGGAAGGAAGCCGAAAAAGCAAGCCTCGCCCGGCGAACCCGATTTGAGCTGGCTTGGAGATATCGGCGACGACGAGGAGTAAGGGCGACAACGAAAACCGCGACGTTCTTTCGGACGTCGCGGTTTTTGATTGTCAAACGTCGAGCGCGGAAGTCGGCGTTATTTCGCGGTTTCGGTCGGCGCTTTCACCTTCGTCGACCCGCCGCCTCGGAGCGAGAGGTCGAGCGGTTTGTTCGTCTTCCAGTTCCCGCCGGTGAAGTCCGGGAAGTCGATCGGTTGCGAACGCCGCGTCGCCGACCAAAGGCTCAACGGAATGACCGCGCTCCAAGTCGCGCCGTCGTAAACGGTTAGGTCGAGCGGAAGTCCGTTGCGCAGCGAGTCGATAAGGCGGTATTCGCAAACGAAGTCCATTCCGCCGTGTCCGCCGAACTTTAAGGCGTTTTCGCGCAAGTATTTAATCAGTTCCGGCGCGTATTGTTCTTCGAGCGCTTTCATTTCCTCTTCCGTCGCGGGCGTTTCGCCGTTCATATAGATTCGCGCCGGGTCGGGATATTTTTGAACGAACCCCTTCAAGCCGCTCAAGACGTAAGAGCGCGAATACGGTTGCGGCGACATGCGGTCGTATTTGATGAGAATCGCCTTGCCGTTGACGGTGCGAATCGTCGAGAGGTTCATATTTCCGCTAAACTCTTTGCCCGCGAACTGTTTGTGATAGTCGCGGCCCTCTTTGAGGATTTCGGCGAATTCGCGAGCGCGGACGAAGTCGTCGGTTTCGGTCGACGTTAAATAGTCCGGACGGTCGCCGGCGCCGACGTTCATCGCGACGCAAACCGGGCCGAAGCCGTGCGTCGGATAGCGGTTCCCTTTGACGGTGCAAGCGACGGCGTGTCGGTGCATTCCGGCTTTCTTGCTAAGGGGAGGCTGCGGTTCCGCGAAGACTTGCGCCGTCGTGAAGTAGTGAATGTAGGCGCCTTCGCCGTAAACGATTTCGCCGAAAACGCCTTGGCGCGCCATATTGCCGGTCGTCGCTTCGAAGAAGTCGTAACAGCAGTTTTCGAGCATCGCGCAGTGCTTGCGGGTGCGTTCCGACGTTTCGACGAGCCGCCAACATTCTTCGAGCGTGTAGCAAAGCGGGACTTCGCAGGCGACGTGCTTTCCGGCTTCCATCGCGGCGCAAGCCATTTCGGCGTGCCAATATTGCGGCGTCGTGACGAAAATAAGGTCGAGGTCGTCCCGCGCGACGAGGTCTTTCCAAGTTTCCTCCGACTTGAAATACTCCGCGGGCGCCGGGTAATTAATCGACTTGAAAAAGTCGCGGGCCTGTTGAATCGGATACTCGTAACAGTCGGCGATCGCGCGGATTTCGACGTCTTCGAACATCGCGGTTCGTTTGAGCGAAGCGAGTCCGCGCGGCCCGAGCCCGATGTAGCCGACGCGAAGTTTCGGAATCGCCGGGGCGGCGTACCCGCTCATATTGAAGACGGAGCGTCGACCCTTGCGGATTAACGTCGTCTCTTCGACTTCGTCGCGGAGCTTGCTTTCGTCGCCGTAAGCGAGGGCGACTTGGGCGGCGATCGGGAGGGCGGCGACCTGTTTGAAGAAATCGCGTCGGGAGTTTTTCATTGTATCGCTTTCTTTTTTGGGAAAATGGGGAAAATGCGGAGAATAGGGGGAAATATCGACGGGGCGGCGACCGTCGGACGCGCTCCCAACGGGAGAAGCGCGCTTTGCGGCGGCGATTGGGCGACCGTCGGACGCGTCCCCAACGGGAAAAGCGCGCTTTGCGGCGGCGATTGGCGACCGTCGGACGCGCTCCCAACGGGAGAAGCGCGTTTAGCGGCGGCGATTGGGCGACCGTCGGACGCGTCC
>JAFTUJ010000563.1 GCA_017466305.1 Thermoguttaceae bacterium | reverse complement strand
TTTGATTTGCGCCGCAATTACAAGAAATTATTGTCGTTGGCGCGTCGCCGACGTTCCCGGCGCGAGCGTTAGCGCGTTCCGGCGTTCCGCGTTAAAAAACTCCGCCGTTACTCCTTTCTCTTAGGCTCTTAACGCCGACGGACGCGCTAACGACGCCGCGTCGTTTTTATTTTTCCGTTTTTTCCTTCTCGACGGCTTTTTGCGACGCGATTTCCGCCGCCATTTTGTCGAGTTCCTCGACCGTAAAGCGCGTCGCGACAACGGAATGCTTGTTCTCGTCGTCGCGATATTTGACGTAAGTGATCGCGACGATCGTCCCGTCGTCGAGCCGCGAAACGCCCGGGTATCCGCAGTCGCCGCGCCAAGGTTTCGCGAACGAATGTAACAACTTAACGCGGTAATCGCCCGGCTTCGCTTGCTTCAAGTCGTCGTACGTTCCGACCCAACCGACGAAATTTCCCCTTTCCTCGCTCCCTAACGCTTGGTCGCGAAAGCAGATAAAGAGGCGTTCGTCGTCGACGTAAGCGCCGATATGCCGGTCGCCGGTCAGTTCCCAGCTCGTCTCGGTCGGCGTCGACCAAGTTTCGCCGCCGTCGGCGCTGAACGTCATACAACTTCGACCTTTATGCGTGTTTTCGCGCGTCAGACAGCAGATTTCCTTCTTGTCCGGCGACCAAAACGCAAACGGTTCGCAAAGATCTTTTCCCGGAACGTCGGCGATCGGTCGCGGTTCGCTCCAAGTAAAGCCGGCGTCGGAGGTTACCGACATTGCGACTTCAAGTCGCCCCGGAATGTTCGGCTCTTTGTTAAGAAGCGTTCCGTCCGCCGCGCGCCGTCGATGAAAGAAGCCGAGATAACGCCCGTCCTCGACGCCGGGATTCGCCGGAACGATCGAGCTGAACGCCATCACGTTCGCGAAACCGAGCGGTTCTTTTTCTTCCCAACTCTCGCCGCCGTCGGCGCTTACGATGCGCGGCATTAACGGCTGCGCGGAGAAAACCCAATGCCAAGCCTTGCCGTTTTTGTCGACGAGACGGTAAATACTCGGGCAGTTGATATGCTTCTTATATCCCTCCGGAGCGCGGTCGTCGAGGCGTTCCCAAGTCTTGCCGCCGTCAATACTTCGAGCGATCGGCCCCGCCGGGCCGCCGTGATTGACGCACCAAACGAGCAGAATCGAACCGTCCGGATTCAAAACGGAATACGGATGCCCTTGGTAAAGCTCGGGCGTTCCGGCGGCGACAACCGTTTGTCTTTCAACGTCTTGCGAAATATCGAGCGTCGGAACCGCGTCTTGCGCCCAAGCAAGCGACGCCGCGCCGCAAAGTATTCCCAGCGCCGTCGTCGCCGTCGCCGCCGTCAACGCCGTCAACGCCGTCAACGTCGCCAACGTCGCCAACGTCGTTCGCGTTGAAAACACGGAAGTCGAAAACGCCGTTCCAAACGCAACTCGTTTTTTGACGCAAGTTAAAAAACGACGTTTTCCCCGAGCGCGCGCCCGTCTTTCTTCGTTGTTCCAAGTCATTTTCTTTCTCCTTTTAGAACGTTACAAATGTTCGCTTTGATTCGTTTTTTTTGAGCGTTACAAGCATTCGCTTTGATTCGCTTTTTTTGAGCGTTACAAGCATTCGCTTTGATTCGCTTTTTTGAGCGTTACAAACGTTCGCTTTGATTCGCTCCGTTAAAAACGGCCCCCAATTTTAAACGCTTTCCGACGAATCCGACGCCTTGTCGTCAATACCCAACTCTTTCGTTTTCATTGCGTTACAACATTTTATTCGACGTTCGAAAACGGCGCGCCCGCTTTGCCGAACGACTTTTCCAGCGTCGCGGCGTCGCGATCGAAACGGCGCGTCGTCCAAAAAAATCGACTCCGCCCCAACAAAAGGCGCGGACTAACGACGCAACGTTCTATCTCCTTCAACGCAGCGGGGTTAGCTTTCCGCCAATCGTCGCCGACGCGGCGCGAAACGAGCAAAACGCGATACTCGCCCGGCTCAAGATCGTCGAACGCAAACCGCCCTTCGAAGTCGGCGACCGCGAACCGAGCTCCGCGCGCCTCCAACTCGGCGACGACGGTCTCAAATCCCGGCGAATTCGGACGTTGCGGCGACACGTCGCCCAACGCGATCGGCGCGTCCCAACGTTCGTCGGTCGGGAACAAAAAGACGAAAGCGCCGTCGTCGGGCGCGTTGGCGCCGCTCGCCGTTCGATGCGTCAACGCGCCTTCGACAAAAACGGTTTCCTTCGCAACTTGTTTACCAACGTCGGTTGCGTCTTTTTGTTCGCCGTTTTTCGCCTTCCCGCCCCAAAACGCGCCGAAAACGAACGCGCTTCCCAACATCGCGACGCCGAGCGCCGCCCAAACGAGTTTCGGAATCCCTCCGCCGTCCGCGTCCTCTTGCGCTTCCGACGCGGCGTTTCTCCCAACATAACGCGCAAACTCAGGTTCGACTTCGCTTTGCGTTTCCTCTTCCGATCGAAGTCGACGGAGAAATTCGGCGTCCGAAACCTCCGCTTGCGCCCAAAACGACGCGGCGTCGTCCTCGTCCTTCGCCCCGTTCCAACCGTTCGCGTCTTCCGTTTCAAGGCGTCGCCAATTTTCGGGTCGCTTTTTCTCGGGCGACAAATGCGACGCGATCGTCGCGCCACCCCGCCGCGCCGAGCCGCCGTTCAACTCAACGCCTCTTGCGCGCTCTTCCCCATTCCTTATTTCGGCGTCATTTCCCCCAATTTCTCCTAAACCGCTCTTCCCCGCAATTTCCTCAATCTCGCTATTTCCCCAAGTCCCGCCGTTTCCCCAAGCGTCGCCGGACGGCTCCTCTTCTCCGTCGCCGCCGACCGCCGGAATATCCGGCACAATCAGCGCCTGTTGACAACGCGGACAATAAACGACCGCTCCGCGCCGCGACGCAGGAAAGGTCATTAACCGCCGACAGCGCGTACAAAAAAAAGAAACCGTCGCCATTTTACGTCGCTCCTCCGTCAAACTTTCGCCAACCACTCAAACCGTCCAAACCATTCAAACCGCCCAAGTCAACCCAAACCGCCTTAACGCAGCATTTCCTCCATTTTCACCGCGTTTTCAGGAACTCTTGACGCTATTTTCCTTCAAATTAGGCAAATTACGCAAAAAAAGCGTCCGTTCGTCGTTTTTTTCACCTCGGGACGCGCCGCAAGCCGTTAAAACGATTAGGAGCGTTTTCGTTTGGACGCGGCGCCCCTTACCGTCGTTCTCCATTTTCCTTATTTTACCGAGAATCCTATGTCGAGTCAACACAACATAACGCAAAACGCCTCGAACTCCCGCTTTACGCGCCTTCGTTTCGCTTTTTGCGGCGCGCTCGTCGCGGCGTTCGGACTCGTTTGCGCTCCTTCGTCCCTCGAAGCGGCGCAGTCGCGCGTCGTTATGAAAGACGGTCGCCTCTACGTCGGCGGCGTTTTCCCAACGCAAAGCGTTCTCGAAATCCCGAATACGAAACCGGAACGCGAATCCGCGCCGGTAAAATCGGAAAAAATCGTCGTTCTCGACGACGAACTGCGCCGGATTTACATCCCCAAAGGGAACATTCTCGACGTCGCGCCGGACGAATCGGGAACCGCGCTCGAAGTCTTCAAGATTCCGCAACGCGTTTGCAACGACCCGTCGAAACGAATCGGCATTCTCGGTTATTATCGGGCGACGTCGGAGTTCGACGAGTTCGGTCGCCGCACAATTCTCGCGTCCGGGCAGACGATCGTTCAAGGAATCACCGAAATCGCGCCGACTTACATTCGCGTCCAAGGGCTGACGCACAACGTCGACTCGCGTCTCTCGCCGCACTCGATTCCGCGCAAAACGCTCAGCGCCCTCGTCAAAAAGCGAATCGACCCGACCGTTCTCGACGACCGCCTGCGCGTTTACCAGTTTTACGTTCAAGCGACCCTTTACGAACAAGCGGCGGAGGAACTGCAGGAAATTATCGACGATTTTCAAGACGACGAAGCGAACGACGCCCGCCTCGACGTCGCGTTGCGGTTAATCAAACAGCTTGCCGCGCAACGACTTATCGACGAGCTCGAACTGCGCCGCGCCGCCGGGCAACATCGCAAAGTCAAGGAGCTGCTCGAATCCTTCGAAGCGGACCGCGTTTCGCCGGAAAAAATCCAAGCGATTCGCCGAATGCGCCGCGAATACGAAGCCGAAGCCCAACGCCGCGCGCACGTCGTCGAACGCGTTCAAACGCTCGCCGATCAACTCGAAAACGCCGAACTGAAAAAAACGTTCGCGCCGCTCGTCGTCGAAATCGTTAAAGAGTTGAATTCCAACACGTTGCCGCGCTTCGCCGCGTTCGAACAAGCGGAAAACGACGGCTCGCTGACCGACGGCGAAAAACTCTCGATCGCGCTGAGCGGTTGGCTCGTCGGCAACGTCGCTTCGGACAAGCGTTTAGAGCTGACGGCGTCGATTTACCGCGTTCGCCAACTTTCGCGACGTTACCTACTCGAAACCCGTCCCGCGCAACGACTTGCGCTTTGGAACGAAATCCGCGCCGAGGAAGCGTCGACGCCGGAACTCGTTTCGCGCATTTTGTTAACGATGAAGCCGCCGAAAAGCCCGCCGAGTTCGAGTCGCGAAACCCCTTACCAATACGAACTTAGCGTTCCGTCGTTCCAAGACGGCAAAACGTTCTCCTATTGGGTTCAGCTTCCGCCGGAATACGATCCGAACCGCAAATACCCGACGATTATCACCTTGCACGGCGAACGTTCGTCCCCCGAGCAACAGCTCAACTGGTGGTGCGGGCCTTGGGTCGAAAAAACGACGGCGCAAGGCAAGAAAGTTCGCGAACGTTACGGTCAAGCGACGCGTTTCGGTTACATCGTCGTCGCGCCGCGTTGGACGGAGCCGGGCCTCGGTTACGACTTCTCCGCAACGTCTTGCGCCGCCGTCCTTTACACGATGCGCGACGCGATGCGGCGCTTTTCGATCGACTCGGACCGCCTCTTCCTCTCCGGTTTCCTCGCCGGCGGCGACGCGGCTTGGGACCTTGCGTTGGCGCACCCCGATCTTTGGGCGGGCGTCGCGCCGATTTGCGGCTCCGCGACCTTTTTGACCGAAATCGTCCGCCGCAACGGCAAATTCGTCCCGCTTTACGCGATCGGCGGCGAACTCGACGGCGGCAAACTCGCGGCCAGCAGTCGAACGCTCGACTGGGGGATGGACTTTACCCGCCCGTTCGACATGACTTACGTTCAGTACAAAGGACGCGGCGTCGAGCCGTTTTCGGAGGAAACGACGCGCGTTTTCGAGTGGATGCGGACGCGAACGCGACGCTTTTTCGTTCCGGAAGAGCGCGAAGTTTATTCGACTCGGCCTTGGAACAACTTCTTTTGGAACGTCGAATTATTCGATTTTCCCAGCAAAGCGATGATCGATCCTCTCTTCCCGCCGAAGTTGGAGCGCGATTACAAGGGCGCGTCGACCAAGACGTTTCGCATCGCGGGCAACAAGTTGCTTATCGACACGCGAGCGAACCGCGGCGTCGTTTTCCTTTCGCCGGAGCAACTCGACTTCAACCGCCGAATAGAAGTCGTCTTCAACGGCAAAAAACTGACGCCGCAAAACGGTCGCGTTCCGGCCAGTTCGCTCGTTATGTTGGAAGACGCCCGAACGCGTTGCGACCGTCAACACCCGTTTTGGGCGTCCCTTAACTCCGAATTTCCCGGCGAATACAACGAATGGGAACCGCAAAAAAAAGACGACAAGTAAACTAACGACGTCGCGTCGTTTTCCTTTTTTCCGCTAAAAGCCGCGTCCAAAGCGCCTCGTATTTTCGCGTCGCGCTTTCGACGCTAAACTCTTGCGCGACGCGGTTTCGGTTGCGCCGTCCAAGTTCTTCCCGCAACGCGGCGTCGTTCGTTAACGCCAACGTCTTATCGCGCCAAGACTTATCGTCGCCGAACGCGCAAATTTGCGGCGCCGCGTCGTCCCCCAAAATCTCGGCGACGCCCTCGACGTCGGAGCAGAGCGCCGCTTTCCCGACGCTCGCCGCTTCCAACAACGCGTTCGGCATTCCCTCCCAACGCGACGGCAGGGCGAAGAGGTCGGCGCTCGCCAAAATTTCCGGAACGTTCGGTCGCCAACCCGCGAAAAATACGACGTTTGCGAGTCCGGCCTCCTCCGCGATTCGCCGCAACGCGTCGCGCTCCGGGCCGTCGCCGACAATCCAAATTTCCCAATCCTTCGCAATTTGCGGCGCCCAAGTCGCGGCGTTTTTCAGCAGCCAATCGAACCCTTTTTGCGGCGCCAACCGCCCGACGCAAACGATTCGTTTTCGCCGCCCAAACGGCTCCGGAACCCAAGTAAAATCGGCGTTTGCGCTTTCCCTTTCGAGCGTTTCCAACTCGGCGACGCGAACGCCGTTCGGAATCGAAAAAACGCGTTTTTCCGGAAGCCGTCCGACGGTTCGCGAAAAGTCGGCGGTCGCCTCTCCGACGCAAACCCAAGCGTCGACGAGACTTCGCGTCCAACAGTCGAACGCGAGCCGCCGCGGCGCGTCCCGTTCCGCGACCCGAATCCCGGAGCAAACGACCGGAACCCCCGCCGCGCGCCCGGCGAAGCGTCCGAAAACGTTCGCGTGAAACATAAACGACTGCAAAACGTCGACTTGCCGCCGCTTCAACTCCCGCTTCAACCGGCGAAAAACCGACGGCGCGTTCCGCACTCCGGTCAACCCCAGCTCGACCGTTTCGACGCCGGCCTCCCTAAAAAGCGGAACAAGCGAGTTTTCCAAGTCGCGAACCAACCCGCTCAACGAAAAGACGACCGGTTCGAAGCGAGTTAAGTCGAGCGTCGTCGCGAGTTGCAACAACGCCTTTTCCGCCC
>JAFTUJ010000562.1 GCA_017466305.1 Thermoguttaceae bacterium | reverse complement strand
CCGTTTGAAACGTTGGCAGCGTCGTTTTCTTGGGTTTCGTCCGTTTCGGCGGTTTGGTCGAGTCGCGCCGCGTCGACGTTTGAAGCGTCTTGGGGGGCGCCGTTTGAAACGTTGAAAGCGTTGTTTTCTTGGGTTTCGTCCGTTTCGTCGCTTTGGTCGAGTCGCGTTTCGTTGAGCGGGCGACTAAACGTTGGAACGTTGGGCGTCGACAACGCGTCGCCGTCGCGGTCGGCGACGTTTAAAGACGAAACGACGTCGGCGTCGAGTCGGCGCGCTCTTTTGGCGACAAACGCCGAACGTTGCGCGTCGCGGGGCGTCGAGATAAATTTGGGAATAAAGTTGAGGAGGCCGGGCGCGCGCGTTGGCGTCGGTTGAAGTCGTTGCGAGTCGCCGTCTTCCCGAGTTGCGCTATTTAGACGATCTTCGCCGTTTTGCTCTTTTTGCGCTTCTTCGTTGTTTTGCTCTTTTTGCGCTTCTTCGTCGTTTTGCTCTTTTTGCGCTTCTTCGCCGTTTTGTTCTTTTTGCGCTTCTTGTTGATTTTCGCTCTTTTGAACCTCTTCGTCGTTGACAAAGGTCGACGGGAAAACCGCTTCAAGAGCGTCGGCGTCGGCGTCGGAAGCGTCGACGTCGTTCGCGTAATAAGGGTAATCGGGGCTGACTCGGCGGACTTTGACGGCGTTCGAGGCGGGCGCGCTTAGAAAAACGACGCGATCGGCGTTTTCTGTTTCGTTAATAAGAGGGGACGCAACATCCGACGGCGCGACCGGCGTCGACGCGGAACAAGGCTCGGCGGTCGGCGGAAGGGGAGCGTCGAACGCGTCGAACGCCGAAAAAGACGAGCGTCGCGACAAATCTTGGAGCGTCGCCGGACGGGCCGCGTCGAGCGACGCGAGCTCTTGACGCAACGCGGCGAGCGTTTGCGCGAACGCCGGTTCCCGTTCCGCTCGACGGGCGAGCGCGGCGGCTTCGGCGGCGTCCAAACGCCCCAACGCAAAATCGATTAATGTCGCGCGATCGACAGAGTTCACTTAGTTTATCTCGACAAGCTATTTTACCGCGTCGGCTTGTCGTCGCGGCGAACGTCAAGCTTGCGGACAATTTTCCAATTCAATATTCAAATGCGCGAAAGCCAACTCGGTTCGTTGCCGAGCGAAAAACGAATTGAGCTGACGCAGCGCGCTGTTAAGGCGACTCTTCAGCGTCGCCGAGGGAAGTTGTAAATTTTCGGCCGCTTCGTAATACCTCATCCCTTGAAAATAGATAAGTTCCAAAATTTGGCGAAGGCTTTCCGGAAGTTGCGCGATCGCGTTGCGGACGTTTTGCGCCTCTTCCGCGCTCTCGGTCGTCGCGATCGGGTCGGGTTCGCGACTTGGCAGCGTTTCCGACCAAGAAGACGACGAAAAATCGCCTTCGACCGACGACGCGTTGAGACTGACCGCTTCGTCGTGCCGTTTCGAGCGACGTTTCAGGTCGATCGCTTGGTTGTGCGCGATGCGATAGAGCCAAGGGCGGAATTTCTTTTCCGCGTCGAATTGGCAGTTATTCTGCAAAACGCGCATAAAGGTCGCTTGAACGGCGTCTTCGGCGACGTCGCGGTTTCCGACGCGACGGAAAAGGTAGCGCGTCAAATCCGCTTGATGACGGCGATAGAGTTCGTCGAAACAGCGGCGATTGACGAAAACGCGGTATTCGACCAAAAGCTCTTCGTCGGTGTAATCGGCAAAATCGTTAGCGCGCGGAACGGAGGCGAGGGCGACGTTCATGGTAACCTGCGAGGGGCTGCGGCGCGAAGGCGGAACGTCGCGCTCCGGCAAGGGAGAGCGAAAACGATCGGGCGAAACGCGCCAAGGGAGTATACAATGGAAACGACTTGCGAAAAAAGGTCAATTTGTCGGTTTTTAGCGATTTTGACGAACTTTTTTCCAAAAACGCCCCAAATTGGGGGTAAGTCGCCGTCGCCGTCGAAAAATTTAGTCGGTCAAAAATTTATAATCGACGCGAAATCGGTTTATCGTAACCGATCGGCGTGAAAAATAAACGGGACCGCGGGGCTTTATCGGCGCGCGACGAAAATTAGGCGTCGCGACTTAATTCGGACGTCGTTGGACGAACGAAAAAAAATCGCGGATCAGGCGCGTTCCGCAGGGGGGGAGGCGGAAAATCTTGCCGACGAACGCGTCGACGAAAGAAAACCGCCGGACGGGGGGGGAGGGCGCCGGTCGGAGAGCGTTGGACTCAACCGCCGACGTTCTATTGTACGCGCGAACTTTCCGTTCGACGACCTTTTTTTTAAAATTTTTGTCGTTTTTCGCTAAAGTTTTGGGGGTTTACTTGAATAACTTTTTAAAGCTTTAATCTCGGTAAAATACAAAGAATATTTTGCCGCCTTTTTTGTTAATTTGCAATAAATAAGAACTTAGAAGAAAATAGTAAAACAGGTTAAAATAAAAGAGTTGGCGAAAATAAGCAATATCGACAAAAAGAAAAGCGGCTTTTGCGACTAGAAGAGGAAGCGAAAAACGGCTCGCGAAGGAAATTTCGCCTTTTTCGTCTAGCGTCGCGACGGGAAATTTGTTAAACTTTGCCGATTGAAAAGCGCCGAAACGCCAACGTCTATTCACCGTCGGCGTTTCGAAGCGATCGAAAGAAACGACGAAGAAAAATAACGACGATGAAAGAGTTTGGAAAATTTGGGAAAACGGCGACGGTCGCGGCGGTTTTAGCGACGGCGGTCGCGCTTGCGAGCGGGTGCAACGGCGTTCGGCGGCGTTTGACCGTTACGTCGGAGCCTTCCGGAGCCGTCGTTTATCTAAACAATAAAGAAATTGGCAAAACGCCAATCTCGACAAATTTTCTCTATTCCGGAACGTACAGTATTCGTTGTTATAAAGAGGGATACGAAACGACGGAGACGACGTATAAAACCGGAACGCCTTGGTATCTTTGGCCCGGTTTTGACTTTTTTTCCGAAAATTTCGTTCCGGGGGAGATTCGCGACGAGCAGAGCTGCCACGTCGAACTGCCGTTGAAGCGCGAAATTCCGGAAAACGAACTGCTGGAAGCCGCGACGCGACTGCGAGAAGAAGCGCATAATAATTCGAGTTTGAAGTATTATACCGGCGCGGCGGAGAATCCCGACGTTAATTTAGGAACGGACGCGACCGAAACGCCGGCGTTCTAACGAATTTTTTAACGTTTTTCGCGGCCCTATAGTAATAATGACAAAAAAGACGTTGAAACCTTAAAAAATCTTCCTAAAAAACGCGTCGTCGAGCGAAAAATCGGCGAGAAAAAAAGAGCGGGGCGAAGGCGAACCGCTAAAATCGCTAAATACGTTAAAATAAGCGACGCGGCGAAATAACGATATTTTTTGAAAATTTTTAAACGTTTTCCCCTTGCGCAATTCTTTTCGCGGTGTAAAATAGTTCCAAACCTTGAACCGAAAGGAACGCTTCACCCTTTTGACGTTTCCTTTTTGGCGCGACCTCGCAAGAGGGCGCGATCGTCCGAGAAGACGGTTGGTCAAGACGACAGTTCGCCGAAACGTTGTTAAACGTTTCTCATTAACGCGCCGTTTAAAATTTGTTTCTCTAAATTTTGAATCGCGGTCGTTTTTTGATTTCGCTTTGATTGCCGCCGCGTCGTTAGCGACGTCGCGCAAGTCGTCGGGACTTTTTACGTCGTCTCTCGGTTGGACAAGAGCAAAATTCGTCGTTTTGGACGAGAAGAAGATAAGAATCCTTCCTATTGTAACTAAAGGTTGCCGCGATGGACAAAACTTTGGAACAAACGAAAACGGATAATGCGGGCAAATCCATGAAACACAAGACTTTCATGGCCAAACCCGGTCAAGTTGAGAAAAAATGGTTCGTCGTCGACGCGACGGACAAAGTCGTCGGTCGTCTCGCGAGCGATATCGCGATGATCCTGATGGGCAAACACCGCCCGACGTACACCCCCCACTGCGACTGCGGCGACTTCGTTATCGTTACGAACGTCGATAAAGTCGTCTTCACCGGCCGCAAATGGCAAAACAAACGCTACACCTGGAACACCGGTTACCCGCGTCTCCGCAGCGAATCCGCCGCCGAACGTTTCGAAAAGAAACCGGAAATGATCCTTCGCGAAGCCGTTCGCCGCATGCTCCCGAAAAACAAGCTCGCCGGCCAAATGCTGACCAAACT
>JAFTUJ010000561.1 GCA_017466305.1 Thermoguttaceae bacterium | reverse complement strand
GGTCGGCGCTTCGTCCGACGCGGCGGCTTTCTTCGTCGCTTTTTTCGCGGTCGTTTTCTTGGCGGCGGTTTTCTTCGTCGCGGTCTTTTTGACGGCGGTTTTGCGCGTCGTCTTCTTGACCGGCGCTTCGTCCGAGTCGGCGTCGGTCGCGTCGGCTTTCGACGCGGCGGCTTTCTTCGTCGCTTTTTTGGTCGTCGTTTTCTTGGCGGCGGCCTTTTTCGTCGTCTTTTTCGCCGCTTTCTTTTTGCGCGACGTCGTTCCCTTCGCGGCGCGGTCGGCGAGCAACTCGAGCGCCCGTTCGAACGTCAGCTCGTCCGTCGGCAGATCGCGCGGCAAGGAGGCGTTCGTTTCGCCGTCGGTAACGTAAGGGCCAAAACGACCCGGCATCAGGCGCACTTCGTTCCCGGTAACCGGCGATTTTTCGAAGAGACGAAGCGGCTCCGTCTTCTTCGACGCGCCGCCGCGACCGCCGTATTTCGGCTTCGCGAGCAGCTCGAGCGCTTGTTCGAGCGTTACTTCCAACGGCGAAACGTCCGCCGGGAGCGAACGCGACTCCGCGCCGCGCTTGACGTAAGGACCGAAACGACCGTTGCTAACGACGACCGGCTCGTCGCCGTTCTCCGCGTCGATGCCGAGCGTTTTCGGCAAGCTCAACAACGCCAACGCCGTTTCAAGGTTGACGGCGCCGACTTGCATTCCGCGTAGCACGGACGCGGTTTGCGGTTTCTCGGCGGCGTCCGCGTCGCCGCGTTGGACGTAAGGGCCGAAACGACCGATTTTAAGGTAAACCGGTTTGCCGGTGTCGGGGCAGATTCCGAGCGGGTCGTCCGTCTTTTCGGCGTTCGCCAACATTTCAAGCGCCTTGGCGAGCGTCAGTTCGTCCGGCGGCAGGTCTTCCGGGACGCTCGCTTGACGTTCGCCCTGTTGGAGGAACGGGCCGTATCGACCGACGCGCAAAACGACCGGTTCGCCGGGCGTTCCGTCGGCGCCGTCGGCTTCCGCTTCCGGCGTTCCGATTTCAAATTGACTGACGGCGCGAGCGTCGATCTCGTCGACCTTGCTTTGAATCAAGTTCTTTAATCCCAACGCGACCGACGCCGGGAAGGGGAACGACGCGTCGACTTGAACGGCGCCGCTTGCGTCGGTCGTCGCCGTCGGGTCGCCGAAGTAAAACGCTTGCAAATAGGGGAGCCGCTCCCGTTCGCCGCGGCTGATCGCGTCGAGTTCGTTCTCCATGTCGGCGGTGAAGCCGTAATCGATCAGCTCCGGAAAATGCGTTTCGAGGAGACGGCAAACCGCGAACGCCGTCCAAGTCGGAACGAGCGCGCTCCCCTTCTTGAAGACGTATTTGCGGTTCAGGATGACGTCGATGATCGACGCGTACGTGCTCGGGCGACCGATTCCTTTTTCTTCGAGGGCGCGAGTCAGCGCCGCTTCCGAGTAACGCGGCGGCGGAGCGGTCGAGTGCCCCTGCGGCGTCAACTCGTCGCAACGGAGCGACTCGCCGACTTTAACGTCCGGCAAAATCGTTTCTTGGTCGGCCAGCTCGGCGCTCGGGTCGTCTTTCCCTTCGACGTAAGCGCGGAGGTAGCCCGGGAACTCGATCGTTTTCCCGCCGACTTGGAAACGCGCGTCGTCGACCGCCGCGACGATCGTTTTGCGCTTGCCGCGAGCGTCCGTCATTTGACTCGCGACGGCGCGCTTCCAGATGAGGTCGTAAAGTTTGTATTCGTCGCTAGTTAAGACGCCGCGCAACTCTTCCGGCAACGCGAAGCGCGACCCGGCGGGACGAATCGCTTCGTGCGCTTCCTGCGCGTTTTTGACTTTCGTTTGATAATAACGCGGTTTGTCCGGCAAATATTCCGGCCCGTAATGCTCGGCGACGAGGGCGCGCGCCGCTCGCAACGCCTCCTGCGAAAGGTTCGTCGAGTCGGTGCGCATGTAGGTGATGCGCCCGTTTTCGTAAAGGCTTTGCGCGACGCTCATCGTGCGGCGGGCCGTAAAGTTCAGTTTGCGGTTCGCTTCCTGTTGGAGCGCGCTCGTCGTGAACGGCGCGTAAGGCCGCGTAACGTAAGGCTTTTCTTCGACCGACTCGACGACCGCGTCGCGACCGGAAAGACGCTCGACGAGCGCGCGGGCCGCCGTTTCGTCGAGAAGCGCGAATTTTTCCGGCTTGGCGAGCTTTCCGGTCGCCGGATTGAAGTCTTTCCCGACCGGAATCGATTTGCCGCCGAGCGACGTTAAGGTCGCGTTAAACGAACGTTTCCCTTCGGGCGAAAAGACGCCGAGGACGTCCCAATAGTCGGCGCTGTTGAAGGCGACGCGCTCGCGCTCGCGGTCGACGACCAACCGCACCGCGACGCTCTGAACGCGACCGGCCGACAGATTATTTCGAATTTTGTACCAAAGCAACGGCGACGCTTCGTAACCGTAAAGACGGTCGAGAACGCGGCGCGTTTCCTGAGCGTCGACGAGGCGTTCGTCGACGTCGCGGGGGTTCTCTAAAGCGTTCAAAATAGCCGACTTCGTGATTTCGTGAAAAACGAGCCGCCGCACCGGAACGCGCGGTTTCAACGTTTCGAGCAAGTGCCAACTGATCGCCTCTCCTTCGCGGTCTTCGTCCGTTGCGAGATAAAGCGACGACGCCGTTTTGAGAAGGCTTTTCAGCTTTTTGATCTGTTTCGCTTTTTCGTCCGGAACGACGTAAATCGGTTCGAAATTCGAATCGACGTTGACGCCGAGACGCGCCCAAGTCTCCTTTTTGTATTCGTCCGGAATTTCCTTCGCGCCTTTGGGAAGGTCGCGGACGTGCCCGACGCTCGCCTCGACGACGTAACGGTCGCCGAGATATTTTCCGATCGTTTTCGCTTTCGCCGGGGACTCGACGATCACCAGCGCGATTCCGTCTTCGTCTTTTTTGCTTTGAATCATTGCGTCGAAAAGTTCCGTTGTCGGTAAAATGGGTAAAATGAAGAAAGCGGGGCGACGGGGCGGGCTGGGGAAAGCCGAACGTCGAAGCGACCGAAAAAGCCGCGTCGACCGGAGCCGTTTTGCTCGCGCGGCGCTCTTTGCGTATTTTTCATACCCCGGGGCGCAAATTTTGTCAAGCGCCTTTCGCAAGATTTCGTTAAAAAAAACGGAATTTGCCCCAAACGTTTGGCGTCGGCGGGGCGGACGTCGAATCGCGCGGCTATTAATAAGGAGGAAAAGAGAAAAATAACGAGTCGAAAAGATGATTTCGAAACAATTGGCGAATAGCGAAATGGAATTTCGGCGGCGGACTTTAACAATTAGGGAAAATAGGGAGAACGCGCGGAGTCGGCGGGCGGCGTTTGGGAAAACGTTTTGACGTTTTTCGCAAAAATGACGTAAGAAAGCGGACGCGGCCCTTTGAAATCGAGCGCGTTTCGATATACTTATTAAGAAGGGCGGCGACGAAAGAGCGTCGGAGCGTTTGGCCCTTGCGTCGCGACGCGT
>JAFTUJ010000560.1 GCA_017466305.1 Thermoguttaceae bacterium | reverse complement strand
GGCCGCGCGTCGTAACCGCAGACGCGAGCGTCGCCGTCGTATTCTTTCAGCTTTTCGATCAGTTCGGATACCGTCATTTTGTCTTCTCCGGTCCCATTTTTCGAGGGCGTTTCCTTACGAAAACGATATTCTTACTTGTTCGCCGCGTCGACGTAGACGTCGCCCAAACGCGTTGCGTCGACGCCGTGAATATCGAAAAAGCAATAACCGTCAGAATCTTTTTGGCCGCAAGCGCGGCAATAAATCGGCTCGTCGGGGTCAAATTTGCGCAATTTTTCAATCAACTCGGCGACCGTCATTTTCGTTTCTCCTTATAAAACTAATTGGAGTCGTCGACGATTAAAACCTTGCCGTCTTCCAGCGTCACGCTCGTAGCGTCGCGCGTTTCCCAAAACACGTCGCCAAGATAACAGATCGCCACGGTTTCGGCGCCGTCGAATTTTCCCAATTCCTCGATCAGTTCGGATACCGTCATTCCCCCCCTTATTCTTCGGTTTGGAGCAAAGCGTCACCAAGCCCGATCGGCGAGACGGCGACGCCCCGCCGCAAAAAATGCGCGTCTTCGTAACCGTCGTACGCGTTGACGACGACCTCCGCGTTCCACGGGTACTTTTCAAGCTCTTTTATCAGTTCGTTTACGATCATCGGCGGGTCTCCCTAAGCCGACGCGACGTCGGCGACCGTTCCGTTTTCCGCGTCGATTTCAACGCGAACCGGCGCCGTCGTCCAACTTGCGTTAGTCCAACGGACAAGCCGCCGAATTTGGATATTGACGTCGTCCCACGACTCCGCGAGGACGTAAAGTGTCGCCGCGTCGATTTTTTCGTCGGAGTCGTTGGTCGTCCAAGCGTCGACGCGGTAAAGCCGGAACTTTGTCAAGTCCTTCAACACAATCGGCTTCCGCTCTTCTCGACGTCGGTAATAATCGGAAATCTTCTTTGTTTTTCTCCAACTCTTTTGCCGCCTCCCGATTGGCGTTTCCGCGTCTTTTCAAACTTCGGCGCTTCTTGTCGAAACGCCAACGCGTCAAACTGAATCGAGTCGACTTCCGCGCAAACCAAACGGCTCAAAAGTTCGGCGCGCGACCAACCGGCGATTTTGGCGTATTGGTCGATTCTGTCCGCGACGTGCGACGGAACGGAAAACGAAACCTCGACAAGTTGCGTCATTTTGTTTTCTCCTTACGGCGCGGGAACGTCAAACCGGCAAACAACGCAACCAGCGAACGACCGCCGAAACGATCGCGTCGCACGCGGGCGTCAAACCGGCAAGCGTTTTTTCTAAATCGCGTAACGCGAAAGGGTTGATCGCGTTATAATCCTTGTGATATTTGATTATCTTGTCGAGCCAAAACGCGACGCGACCGCTCGACTTTATCGCGATAACGGCGCTTTTCGCGTCGTCGTCCGTCAAATAATCGGCCAAGTCGCGCCCGGCGGCGTTGACGTACCCCGTTCGAACGCGCGGCGAGAGGGGCGCGATGAAAACGCCGTCCTTCGGCGCGCCTTCTCTCGGCGCGTCGCGCTTCCAAAATTTCCACCAACTCATTTTTCTGGCTCCTTCGTCGCGAGACCGTCCGCCGTCAATATGCAATCTCGAAACCGTCGTCAAAACGAAACGCCCCGGAATCGTCGTTACCCGCGTCGTCGTAGGGCGGCCCGACGTCGTCTACGTCGATCTTTTCGCCGTCAAACATTAGCGCCCCCGCTTCTTGTAAAAATTCGATCGCCGCGCGTCCATAGGGGTAGGGATTCCAAGGGGCGCCCCGGTCCGACTGATAACGACAAATCTTCTCAAAGTTTTCCGATTCAACTTGATTCAGATAGTCGATCAATTCTTTGTTCGTCGCGCCGTTCTCGTCCCAATAATAAACGGAGGAACTTCCCAACTCGTAAACCGAAACGACAGCGCCATTTGAGGTGTTCAATAAGTAATATTTTTTACCGGTTGTCATTTAAGGTTGGCTTTCGACGCCCGCTTTAACAGATTTTTGACAAATTTTGCGCGAGCGTTCCCCGGAACGCGCGGCGCTAAGTCGTCAAAAAAGCGGGTTGGCGTATTGCGGGTCGAGCGTCGCCGGGTTGGGCGTTATCTCTTCGACGTCATAAGGTATCGGCGTTTCGCGCTCCGCGTTGTCGAACGGCGGCGAAACGCGAAGAGCGCAACACAACGCCCGCAACGCTTCCGGATAAGGAGCCGACCAGCCCAAAAGACAGAAATAACTTTCATCGCCGGAAAGTTCGTGCGCTTCGTGATGGAAGTACCGTCGAAGTCCCTCCCATCCGGCGTCCGACGCGTCAATCCCAAAGCCGCCGTCTTCGTCAACGGTAAACCAAGGCGAATCTTTTACTTTCGTTTTAAATCGATAGATAATTTTCTTCACTTGTTTCTCGCGGCGCGAATAATGGAAAGTATTCGGTTAAAGTGTTCCGGAGCCGAACGCGCGAACGCTTCCGGGTCGGTCAACAACGCTTCCAAGCCCGTCGACGCGATTTCACTAACGCGATACGGTTTGCCGTCGGGCGAATCGCGCAACGGATAAACCCAAGCGCTGTAATAATTATAACTCCAAAAAACCTCTTGACAACCGCTTAGATCTAAAATTTCGCCGTCTTGCTTTTGAACCTGCGGCGCGTTTTCGTTACCGGTAACTTCGCGCAACCAATCGACGTTGGCGTCCGCGACGTCGTATCCCAAAACGCGAACCTCAAACCAGTGGCCTATTTCGTGCGCAAACGTCGCGGAAAAATCGGCGCCGCTCGCGGATTTTTCCGGGTGAATGAAAATCATCAACCGATCGTCGTAATACGCCCCGCTTTTATTGCCAAGCGTTGGCGAAAATTGCGCAAACGGTTTCGGCGTCGTAGGATCCGCGCCGATAAAGCGACCGATTTTGTCGAAAAGTTCGAGAACTTCTAGGGCGGGCGCGTCGCATTGCCGACCGGCGAAGACGCTCGCTAAATCTTGACGTTCTTTTACGCTAAACAGCGACGCGCCGTCGACGTCGGGGAAAAGCGCGTCAAGCCAAAATGCGCGTTCGCTTGCCGCGTAACGTGCGATATTTTTATTTTTGAGGGCGTCGGCTCGCTTATCGAATCGCGTCTTTTGATCGCGAAGCAAGTTGAATAGGTTCAGCGTTTCTTCCTGATTTGCGGAACCTCGAATAGCTTTTTGATATTCCTGTTTCGTCCGCCAATACGCGCGCCCCAACGCCGCCGCTTTGACGCGTTCCAGCGCGTATTCCCGTTCTTGCGCGTTCAGTTTTTCCGCTTCCGCTTCGCCGAAGACTTCACGCCGTCGCTCTTCAATCGCCGCGATAAATGATTTCGCGTCGGTAATCGGCGCGGCGTTTGCCGACGAACGCAACGGCCCAAAATCGCTTAGGCGTTTGCCGCGCTTCGGTTCCGGTTCCGGCGTCGAAACGCGTTTTTCGTCCGACGGTTCGGACGCTTGGAAAAGCGCGCCGGTGGTCGCGCGGTACGTTGCGGCGGGTTTTGTCAAATCGTCGAAGGTCGCGGCGCCGGTTCGATACAGTTCGTAGCGTTTTTTGCCGAGCCACGCGCGCTGGAACGCCGCCGGTTGACGCTCGAAGTAGTCCCTAAACGTCGTCGACGGCGCGACTTGCCGATAAGCAGGTTTGCCGGTTCGGCGTTCGTAATCTTTTTGCGCTTGATAGTAGTATTTCAGCCGCGTCGACGGCGACAAGTCGTCCCATCGCTGCTTTAACCCCTTTTCCCGCGTGGTTTTGTTGTACGACTCTTTCGCGAGCGCGTCGAAATCGGCGTTCGCGGCCGGTCGCGTTCCGACTTCGACGATTTTCCCGTCCGGCGTTCGCAGGTCGATATGCGGCACGACGCAACATCGGCAAGAAATATGAATCGGCGGTCGTCGCACCGCGTCCAACTCCTTAACCGGCCAAACTTTACCGTCGAGCGCGCCGCAGTGCGGGCACGTCCGTCCGTCGAGCGTTCCGACAAACTTCGCGCCGTCGACGACGTCTTCGTTTTCGCGAATCGTTTCGAGTCGCGCGTTGTTGCAAACGCCGTTAATCGTTGTGCGGGCAAGTTTTGCGGCGCCGTCGCGCGTCGTTTGCAGAATCCCGTCGCGGTATCCGTTC
>JAFTUJ010000559.1 GCA_017466305.1 Thermoguttaceae bacterium | reverse complement strand
GGCGAAAGCGTCATATCCGTTAAAAGGTTGTGTCCGTTGAGGAAATCGGTTTTTTTGACTACGCCCGTTTCGAGGTCGAAAACGCGCGCCGCCGAACAGGAATAAGAGACGTTGGCGCGTTTGTCGGTAATGCGGCCCGCGACGACGTAACGGCGACCGTCCGGCGTCAACTCGGCGCAAAACGGTTCGCGACCGACGTCCCAACGCCGCTCGACTTTGCCGGTCGCCGCGTCGATTTCGAGCGCCGCGCCTTCGAACTGGAGCGTCGCGTAAACGAGTTCGCGACCGTCGCCGGTTCGTTTGACCGAAACGTCGCTCGGCGTGTGCCCGATCGGGTAATCGGCGACGACGCGAAGCGGAAGCGGTTTCGGAGCGGTTTGCGCGTCGTCGTCGGCGCCGTCGGCGTTTTCCGGCGCTTGCGCGATTTCGACGATCGCGAGACGGCCTTGATGACCGCCGCCGACGATCGCGATTTTCGTTTCGCCCGGGAAAAAGCGCATTTTGTTCGGCTTGAACGGGAGCGGAATCGACTCGGCGACCGCCGTTCCGTCGGCGCGAACCCGGCGGAGTCGGCCCGCGTCTCCTTCGGCGACGTAAAAATACGTCCCGGCTTTGTCGAGGAGGAAATCGGACGGCCCGACGTAATTTTCGACGTCTTCAGCGGTTTGGCCGTCCGGAATCGGCGCGTCCGGGCCGTTGAACGCGGAGTAAATCGAGTAAATGTTTTGCGCGAAAGCGGACGGGGGCGCCGTCGAGCCGACCGCGAAGAAAGCGGCGAGCGCGACGCCGACGAGCAAACGGGCGGCGGAAAACGTCGTGCGCATAGCGAGATTCCTAAGTTGGCGGGGGGGGAGGTCGTTAGTTTCGTTAAACTAATAGCGGAGCGGCGGCAAAAGAACCGCGCGTCCGGCGTCGAATTTTCCCCTATTATAGCGCCCCGACGCGGGAATTAAAAGCGGGCGAGTCGAGATTTTTCGAAACGCTCTTGGAGCCGCCGCCGTTTCGTATATAATATAACGACAAAAACGACGAGAAACGCGGCGTCGAAGGCGGTCGCGGAGAACGTTTGATTTTATTTTAAAAGCGGCGAAAAATAAAACGATCGACAAATATTGTAAAGAGCGCCGAAAATAAATGTTTTCAAACGACGCGAACGGCGAATAAAATAGAAAAAAGCGCGAATATTAAAATAATCAAAGCGCGAGAAGGCAAAGAAGAAGGAAAGAACGCGAATGAACGAAGCGCGAGAGTTAACGGAAACGTCGGCGGCGCCGGTTGAAACGGAAACGCCGAAAATCCCTCCGCCAAAAATGCAAGCGGCGTCGGAAACGTCGACGGCGCCGGTTGAGACGGAAACGCCGAAAACCCCTCCGCCAAAAATGCAAACGGCGTCGGAAACGTCGGCGGCGAACGCGGCGAACGCGGCGCGAGAAACCGGGGGCGCGGTTATTTTCGGGCGGCGTTGGAGCGACGAGGCGATCGGGTTCGCGAGCGCGCTGATTTCGGCGCCGTGTTATAGCGCGTCGCTATTTTGTATGCGCGGTTTGACCGAGTATTCGGACGTCAGCTCCGATTGGTCGCTTGTCGTAAAGGAAATGACGACGGTGATTTGCGTCGCGCCGTTCATTTTGGTTCAATGGTTGCGCGGGCGGTACCGCTTCCCGACGGCGGCGGTCGTCGCGCTCCTTCTCGGGGCCGGGTTTATGTGTCAATTTGTCGGCGCGCGCCCGCATTTTTGGTCGTACGCGGCGATTGGGTTGGCGCTCGCGACGCCCTTGGTGCAAGCGTTGCAGCTGATCGGAACGTCGGCGATCGGCGCGTTTTGGCTCAAGGAAAAGGTAACGAAAACCAAAGCGGCGGCGATTTTGACGCTGATTTTGGCCGTTTCGCTCTTGGGGTTGAGTCAAGCGGGGGACGGAACCGGCGAAATCGCGGGGCGGCAAATGCGGATCGGGTTCGGGCTCTTTTGCGTTTTTTGCGCCGCGCTCGGGTATTCGACGCAAATGACGATGATGCGTAAAGCGTTGCGCGACCGAACGTTGGACGGCAAACCGGACGCGGTTCGAACGCCGACGACGTTGGCGATGATAACCGTAACGGGCGTCGGGGCGGTGATTTTCGCGACGTTTTTGACGCTCGAACGGGGCGTCGGAGCGTTTTTAGCGCCGCCCGCCGCGTGTTGGGGACTCGCGCTCGGCGCCGGCGTCGCGAACATGATCGGCTTTTACTTCCAAATCGAAGGGATTCGGCGGATTTACGCGTCGAAATCGACGCTCGTCGCCGCGTCGCAAACCCTTGTTTTGTCGATTTTAGGAATCGCGTTTTTCGGCGAGCCGTTGAACGCGGCGGTCGTCGGCGGCTTGCTTTTGGTCGCGGTCGGCGTCGGGTTGGCCGGGTTCTCGAAGTAACGTCGGTCGGCGGAGAAAAACGACCGAAAACGACCGAAAACGACCGAAAACGACCGAAAACGACCGAAAACGACCGAAAACGACCGAAAACGACCGAAAACGGTTGAAAACGGTTGAAAACGGTTGAAAACGCCGTCGGTTGCGGCGGCGTTTGATTTTTTGAAAACGGCGTCGGGATTGAAACGGGAAGTTGAACAAGAAGAAGCGGACAAAACGGGAGAGACGCGATGGATTGGACGTTGACGACCGAACGAACGGCTTGGGAAGTGGCCGCCGCCGTCGCGATTTTTCTCTTTTGCGGAGTCGGCGCGTCGGCGTTTTTGAAAACGTCGAAAATCGTCGCGGTTTTGCGCTTCTGTTTTCTTTTGACGGCGACGACGCTCTTTTTCGACCCGATTTTGACGCGTCGCGTCGAGGAAAAGCCGACCGTCGTTTTGACGTTGGACGATTCCGCGAGCGCGCGGCGACCGTTGAACGACGGCGGAAGCAAGCGCGGAAACGTCGATGGCGAAACGGTTTGGGCGCGTTGCGTTTCGTTGGCGAAAGCGGCGGAAGACGCGTC
>JAFTUJ010000558.1 GCA_017466305.1 Thermoguttaceae bacterium | reverse complement strand
GTCCGGAGAGCCCGGAAAACCCGTTCTTTATTCGAGTTACGGCAAAGGCGCGAAACCGAGCATTCTTCGTTCCGTCGCGCTCGACGACGAACGCGATTGGGTCGAAGTCGGCGAACACCTTTGGGCGACGCGACCGACGGAAATTCGCGTCGTCGGCTCGGGGGACGACTTCCTGACCGGTTCTTGGGGCCTACATACCGAAAACGGCGCGAAAGCGTCGTTTAACGTTAACGAAGTCGACGGCGCGAAAACGTTCCGCGTCAAAATCGCCGAATCGGGAACGGCGGGAAATCACGTCCAATGGTCGAACGCGCCGTTTAAGTTGCAAAGCGGGAAATCTTACCGAGTTGCGTTCGACGCAAGCGCGTCGATTCCGTTCGAAACGCCGAGCGTTTCGCTGATGAAAGCGGGCTCGCCTTGGAGTTCTTACGGTTCGCTCCTCCAAAACAAGTTCGCGCCGACGCAAAAAAAATCGCGCCAAGAACTCGTTTTTAAAGCGACGCAAACCGCCGACGACGCGCGAGTTACGTTCTACTTCGGAACGCTTCCGAAAGGTTGCGAAATCGAAATTTCGAACCTCGTCGTCGAAGAGGTCGAAGTCGACGCGCTCGAACTCGACCCGGACGTCGGCAACGTTATTCTCGACGGGAAAAAAGCGGCGTTCAAGCGTTGGACGCTCGACGACTTAAAGCAAAACGACGACTTCTGTTACGAACGGAGCGAAGGGCGCGTTTGGTACCGCTCCGACAAGAATCCGGCGCTCCGTTTCGACTCGATCGAAGCGGCGGTAATGCGACACGTCGTCGACCTTTCCGGCGTCGAATGGGCGGTTTTCGACGGTCTCGACCTCCGTTACGGCGCGGCGCACGGCTTCGGCGGCTCCGGCAACGCTCGCGTTACCATCCGCAACTGCGATATTTCTTGGATCGGCGGCGGCGACCAGTACCGCGAAGGAGGCGCCGGGCGGCGCGTTCGGTTCGGCAACGGAATCGAATTTTGGTCGGACGGGCGCGATCACCTCGTCGAAAACTGCCGCATTTGGGAGGTTTACGACGCGGCGATCACCAACCAAGGCTCCGGCGTCAACGTCGAGCGGAACATCGTTTACCGGAACAATCTCATTTGGAACTGCGAATATTCGTTTGAATATTGGAACCGCGGGCCGGAATCGATCACCGAAGACGTCGCGTTCGTCGACAACGTTTGCCTCAACGCGGGTTACGGTTGGGGACACGCGCAACGCCCCGACCCAAACGGTCGCTGCGTCATGTTTTACGCCAACACGGCGCAGACGAAAAACCTCGTTTTGCGCGGCAACGTCTTCGCCAACGCGACCGAAAGCCTCGTTCGCTCCGACGTCGATTGGACGCCGGAACAACCGCGCTTCGAAGGAAACGTTTATTGGCAAGACGACGCGACGCTCCCTTACGTCCGTTGGCTCCATAAAAATTACGCGAAAACCGATTTCGACGCTTGGCGACAAGCCGTCGATCAAGAAAAAAACGGCGAAATCAAGCGCGTCGACGTTCAACGTCTTATCCCGAAAGACGTTAAGTAAAACGCCGCCGACCCGCGCTCCAAACGGCAAGGGATAAAAAAAACGCCGGACGGTTCCCGTTGAGAACAACCGTCCGGCGTTTTCCGTTTCGTCTTGTCGCTTAACGCAAGTCTTTTACAGCTTAAAGTTAAAGACTTCGCGCACCAACCGCGTCAAACGTTGCAGGAGCGTTTGCGGACGCGCTTTGATCTTCACCTTCGCCGTCATTCCGACTTTCACGTCGAGATTTTCCGGCTCGTCCAAGTCGACGCGCACCCGGAACGACGCGCTCTGCGGACGCTCTTCGCCCCCCTCGACCGTCTCCGTCGCGACCGGGCCGCCCCCCTTGGCGGAAAGTTGGAACGGCGCGCTCTCCATCTTTTGCCGCTCGACGTCGTCGATTTCGCGCACTTCGCTCAACAACGTTTCGCTCGGAAATTCGTTCAACTTAATCTTCACCGAACTCCCCGGAACGACAAAGTCGATCTTCGATTGGTCGACGACGATCACCGTTTCCAATTTTTTCGGGTCGCCAATACTGCAGATATGCGTTCCCGGCTCAAGGGTTACGTTCAGGTTGCGCGGCGAAAGGGGCGTTCCCTCCCATTGGCGCAACTGCGACGACATATCCTCGAACTTGTTCTCGCGGTCGACTCGATAATAAGGCGACACGACGACGCCGTCGATCGGCGCGCGGAGTTCGAGTTGCAACCGCTCCGCTTGAAGTTCGGCGATCGCTTTGCGCAAGCCGTCGAGCCGCGCTCGCAACTCTTGAAGCCGCGCGACGGCCTCTTGCTCCGCGCCTAACTGTTCGCACATCGCCATTTCGCGCTCGGTCTCGCGACGTTGGCCTTGGAGCGTCATCAACTCCGCGTCAAGGGACGGATTCCGCAGACGCGCCAAGAGGTCGCCCTTCTTGACGACGTCGCCCGGTTCGATTAGTTCGCCGTTCGCCTTGGTCGCGATTTCGACCAACACGCCCCCCGATTTCGGCGCCAAGACGTTCGCCGTCGACGCGTCGTTCGAACGCAACTCGATCACCGCCGGCGCGTAAATCGAATACGGGAAAGGAATGCAACAAAAACCCGCGATCAACGCCAACACGGCGGAAAGCGACAGGTAAAAGCGCGTCTTTTTCACTCGGTAAATTCTCCCCGGCACCCAAAAAAACTTCGCGATCTTCCAAAGCGGCGCGATCAACAGCCCGTAAAGCGACATCGCGGCGATAATCTGCGCGATCACCTTCAAGCCGTACGCGTCGAAAAAGTGGTAAACGAAGAACAAAATCGACGCGGTAACGACCCAACGGTACGACACGGCGCCGACCGTGTAAAGCGCGAACCAACCTTGATTTCGCTTCGGCAAAAACGGGTCTTCCTGCTGCTCCATCCCCAAAAACCACGACGAAGCCTTTTGCGTCATAATCTTCGTCGCTTTTTGACGCATGTTCGGAATTTCGAGCAAGTCCGACAGCAGGTAGTAACCGTCGTAGCGCAGCAACGGGTTCATGTTGAACACGATCGTGCTAAGCGACGAAATGAACATCACGTTCAAGCACATATAGTGCAACACGTTCTCGTTCGTAAACCACCAAATAAAAGTGCATATCGCCGCTAATGTACACTCGACGAAAACGCCGGCCACGACGATTCCCGCGCGCTTCCATTTGCTCGGAATCATCCAAGAGTCCGACACGTTGCAATACAAGCACGGCGTCAACACCAGAATCATCACGCCGAGCTCGTGACACTCGCCTCCCCAATATTTACACGACAGGCCGTGCCCGAACTCGTGCAGCACCTTCGTTAGAGCGAGCGTAATACTCAGCAAAATAAGGTTTTCCGGCCCGAAAAACTGTTGGAACTCCGGCAGCTTCGAGCGGAAATGGTCGAACTCGATCCCGACCAGCAGGAGCGCGGCCGCCATCAACACCAAGCAAAGGCAAAGCGTTACCGGATGGAAGCACCATCGGACGTAAGGCATTAGCCGGTCGAAAAAGCGGTTCGGGTCGACGCCTTTAAAACGAATCGCCAAAATGTTCGAACACTGCGCCATCACCTCCTTGCGACGGCGTTTCTTGCGCCGTTTCAGGAGTTCGTGCCCTTGGTCCGGAACGCCGACGACGATCAGGCTGCATTGGTGCAACTGCCCGACGAACGACTGAATCTCTTCCAGCGTAATCTTTTGCGGAGGAAAGCGCGCCTCGAACGCCTCCTTGATCGCGTCGAGACTTTTCGTTCCGTCGAGCTGTTCTAAAATGAAATATTCCTCGTCTTGGAAACGATAATATTTCAAGCCGATCGGGTCTTTCACGATCCAATACGACCGCCCGAGATACGTCGCGCGCTTGGCTTCGAGATCGCTCCGCGCGTAAATCGACAACACCCGTTCCGCGCTCGAAACCAGACTGTCGGCCAACGAAGCCATTCGCTTTCCTCTTTACTTCTTTTCGTTTAACTCGTTAAATTTCGGACGTTTCCGCTCAGCGACGCGCGTCGAACGCTCAAAGGGAGCCGGCCAGGGAGCTTTCCGGACCGGACGCGGGCGCCGCCGTCGGAGCGGAAACGGAAGCCGCGGGCGCGACCGCCGGTTCGCCGACGCAAATTTCGACCGTAACCAAGGCGCCGGGGTTCAAAAGCCAGTAACCGGCCTCGTTCGCTTGGTTCGCGACGTCGGCGTAAAAGTAATAGTGCCCCGACTCGACCGTTTGGCGGACGTAAACGACCTTTCCTTCGAGCTTTTGCGGTTCGGCGCCGGGACGTTTCACCTCGACGACGACCTTTTTATTCGCGATCGTCTCCGGCGCGTAACGGTCGGCGGGAATCGAACCGTTGATTTGGACTTTGTCGTAACGAACGATTTTCAGGATTTCGTCCCCTTCGCGGAGCCATTCGCCTTCGTTCTTCATTACGTCGTCGATAACGCCGTCGATCGGCGAAACCAATTTGCGGTCTTCGATCGCGACGTCGGCGGCGTTGACGCGCGCCTTGGCGACCTTCACCTTTTCTTGGTTGACTTCGAGGTCGAACTTCGCCTTGTCGATCGATTTCATCGAGCGAACGTATTCGTAATATTTTTCTTGAATTTCTTCCGGCGAAACCGACCCCGGCATCGTTTTGTTCAGGGAGTCGGCGCGCTTGTACGACGCTTGCGCGACCTGCGCCGCCGCGACCGCAACCTCGACTTCAAGTTCTTTCGCCGCTTCTTTTTCCGCGACGAGCAACTCTTGTTCCGCGACGATCTTTTGCTCGACCAACTCCGCGTCTTTTTGCTTCCCGAGGACGTCGCCCTTGCGCACCAGCGTTCCGCGCAGGAGCGGACGGCGCTTCGTCGTTCCGTCTTCGCCGACGACGAGCGCGCCGTCGGCGCCGCGTTCGCAGAGCCCGAGTTCGACGAGAAGCCCTTGCCCGTTCGCGCTAATGAGGGCTTCGTACCCTTCGCCCTTCGGAATGACGACGGTCGCGTTCGGAACGACGACTCGCCCGTTTTTCTCGAAAACGCCGGACGCCGCGCCGACGTTCGAACCGGTTCGCGCGACGCTCCCGACGCCCGGCGTCGCGGGCGGAAGCCAATTCGTCGTCGAACTAACCGTCGACGCGCTCGGGTTTTCCATCAAAGCGCGTTCCAAATCGTCGCTCGACCAAACCGCGACGCTCGACGCCGCCGTCAACGTTAAAACCGCCGCGACGGTCAAGCGCGTTTTCCGTTCGAATCTCGTTTTCATTTTCGTCGTTTTCTCCCGACGCTTGTCGTTTATCTCGTTTATTCTCAACGCTTATCTTCAACGCTTCAACGTTTGCTTTCGGTCGTTTCACTCGAACCAGAAGAAGACCGTTTTTTGCAGGAACGCGACCAATTCGTTAAAGCAGACGTACCCGAGCGGACGTTTGCCGCAATAAACCTTCGCCGAAACGCCGGCGCCGGCGCGCGTTCCCTCCGGAAGCGACTCCGGTTCGTCGATGGTCGCCCGCATTTGAACGGTCGTTTCCTCCGTTCCGCGATTTTCGGCGCGGTCGTGTTCCTCGATAACGGTCGCGTCGTAATTTTTCGACGGGTCGACCATCATGACGAACTTCGCTTTAAGTTGAGCGTCCGGGTCGTTCGCTTGAATCTTGCGGAAATAACCGTCGATATGTCCCATCCGCTTTTCCGGCATTTGCAGCTCAAGAATCAAACCGTCCTCCGGTTTCGCGACTTCGAGCAGAATTTGCCCCGGTTGAACCGGTCGACTGCGCAGTTTATTTTCCAAGTCGAACGTCATCACCGTCCCGTCGATGGGGGAACGAACGATCAAATCGTCGCGGCGCGCGTTCAAAATCTTTTGCTGCAACAAGAGCGTTCGTTCGCGCTCGACGTATTGCGCCAACTGCCCGGCGACGCGAACGCGTTCCGCGTCTTTCGCTTGATAACTCGCTTCTTGCAGGGCGAGAATCTGTTTGCGCGTTTCGTTCAACTCGCCGTCGGTCTTTTGCCACTCGGCTTCCAACTCGTTGTTCGACAAGATTAAAAGCGGCTGTCCGGCTTTGACTTGTTCGCCGTGTTTAACCTTGACTTCGTCGACTTTCCCGGCTTCGCGAGCGAAAATGTTATGACGCGTCAACGGCTGGAGCGTTCCGTCGCAGTGCATGTTAAAGTTCCAAGGAACCAAAATCAGCGCCAAGATCAACGCCAAGACCGCCGCCGAAATCGAAATCGTCTTCGGCAGGTTCCGCGCCGCGACCAAAACCTTCGACTTGCCGATCGTTCGCCAAAGCCAACCGAGGAAAATCGAGTTGTGTTCGAGCGAGTTCCCGATCGCGACGCGAGCGTGTTCGACGACGATCTCGACGCGCTTCATCGTATGTTCCGAAACGCGAGCGTTTTCGATCTGTTCGACGATCAGCGCGCCGAACGGCGGGTCGACGATTTTCTTGTCCCGCTCCGTTTCGTCGGCGTCGTTTTCGTCGACGCGGCGCGGAATCAACGGATAAACGGCGATCGCCTTCGTATGCGACGCGTCGACGTATTCCTCGATCGCCGTTTCGACCTGCGGCGCCAACTGCGACGAGTCGCCGGTGTATACGATCGGCTCGTTCGCCGCGACGACCGCGGTCGCCAAGTCGCCGAGAAGCTTCGCCGTTTCGGAGCGTTTGTCGACCATATCCTGCCCGGAAACCGCCTCGACGCGAGCTTTGCGCCCGCGGCAAATCGCGATCGAAACGCGGTCGCACTCGATCAAACGGCGGCCTTCGTTCGCGACGGTGTAAACGGTTTCCTTAAAGTCGAGCGTTTTATGAATGTTGCGCGTAAAATCTTCGAGTTGCGTCCAAAGATTTTGACGGTCGCTGAAATTTTTGAGTTGGCGATTCTTGTAAAAGTCGGCCGCGTAACGGGTTACCTGACGCACAAACTGCAGATACCCCTTTTGCGCGGCGGGGTTCGAGTCCGGTCGTTGGAAGATTTCGACGATCCCGACGCGTTCCAGCTCCGTCGCGACGACGCCGACGACGACGAGGAAGTCGGTCGGGTTCCCGCCTTCGTTCGCGCCCTCGCCCCCGGAGCGCGGCGGGACGATCATATCGGTTTCGGTCGAGCGCAACGCGTTATAGAGCAGCGCCGAGTGCGTTTTGTTCGCCTCTTCGTCTTCGTGCAGTTTCGCTTCCTGCAAGTTGACTTGGTATCCGAGCGAAAGCCGCCCGGTCTCGTCCGCCGACCAGAAAGCGCCGCCGACCGCGCCCAACGCCGTAACGACGCGGGGTAAAAATTCGGCTTGAAATTCTTCGGGCGACGCGTCGGAACGCGAAATTTCCGCAATTTCGTTGACAAGAACGCGGATTTGCCGCTTCGTTTGCTCCAACAAACTCGAATCGTAACGCTGCTCGGAACTCATTTTTCTCGCTCAAAAAAACCGGTCGGGGCCGCTAAGCCGTTGCAAAAGCGACGCGGCGAAGTTCGCGTTTTTCGCGGCGTCTTCGTCGTTATCGGCATTTTGCGACGCCGACTCGATTGTTTTTCGGTAATTTTTTCTTAAACGTCAAACGAACTATTAGACGCGCCAACCTCGAACGAGTTCCCGCTCGCTCGACCGCCCCGGCGTCCGCCGCGTCCGCCGCAACCACTACGACGACGTTGGCGACGCCCGCCGCCGTTAACGACGAACGCCGCCGTCGAGCGACGCCGGAACAATAACGCCGTCGCGCCGACGTCCCCGCTTAAAAAACGCGACGCCCCCTTGGGAATTCGCGCCGTCGCGATATAATAATAAGGACGGCGACCAACCCAAACGCGCGCCGTTATTCGATTATACGCGCTCGCCGCAAAACGCCAAGGGGACGTCCCGTTCAAGCGTCGGCGACGACGTTTGCCCCCCACTTTCGCGATCTTTTAGGAGCGTTCGATGCCTTCCGACCCGCGCGTCGCCGTTTATCCCGGTTCCTTCGACCCGATCACGCTCGGACACCTCAACGTCATCGAGCGCGCCAGCCGCCTCTTCGACCGCCTCATCGTCGCGGTCGGCGTCAACTCGCAAAAAGCGCCCTGGTTCACTCCGGAAGAACGCTGCGAACTCATTCGACGCTCGACCGCTTCCCTCCCAAACGTCGAAACGCGCACTTACGAAGGCTTGACGGTGCGCTTCGCGAAAGAAGTCGGCGCCCGCGTCGTCGTTCGCGGAGTCCGGCCAATCACCGACCTGCCCGCCGAACTGACGCTCATGATGGCCAACCGCCAACTCGAACCGGAAGTCGAAACGCTCTTCCTCATCGCCGACGGCGAACTTGCGCACGTTTCCAGCACGTTAATCAAAGAAATCGCCGGCGCCGGCGAAGAAGCGGCGCTGCGCCCGTTTTTGCCCCCTTGCGTCGTCGAAGCGGTGCGCCTCAAAATACGCGACGCCGCGACGTCGGACGGCGCGCAACGTTAAAGTCCGGCCGTTCGTCTTGCCCAAACCTCCTATTTTGCGTCGTCTAACGTTTTTCGCCGCGGCGGCCAAAAAATCTCAAAAATTTTAAAAATTCCCCCTTGCGCAACTCGTTTTTTGTTGTATGATGGTAGGCGTAACAGTTAAGGCGTCGTAGCCAAACGGCTAAGGCAACGGATTGCAAATCCGTCATTTACCGGTTCGAATCCGGTCGACGCCTCTTAGAGAGTCAACGTTTTCGAGCGTTGGCTCTTTTTTTATTTTTATAAAATTTTCTTAAAAATCTTAAAAATTTTCCGCCAACTTTTCATTTCCTCCGCCTCTTATTAAGCGGAACCGTCGGGCGCGACGCGTTTGTTTTCGATTTTCGCCAAGATTTATTTTCGAAAACGGCAATATCGAAGCAAGAACGGCGTCTTAGAACTTGATTCCTTCCGCGAAATTGGTATAAATGTTATAGGGCTGGATTTTTGCGCGGTTAACGTCGGCGACGCCCGCGCCGCCATCCTCCCTACGACGCTAAATTCAAACCCGCCATCGCTATACGGCGCGCGCCCGCGCTCGCCCCACTTAAAAGGATCGACAAACGTATGACCGTCTCGTTGGTTAAAGGGCAAAATATTCCTCTTGCGCCCCAGACGACGCAAGTTTCAGTCAATTTAACCTGGGATCCGCGCGTCGGAGTCGGCGCCGACTTCGACTTAGACGCCGTTTGTTTTATGCTCGACGCGACCGGAAAAACCCGCGACGATTCCGACTTCGTTTACTATCACCAGCTGTCGTCTCCTTGCGGAGCCGTCAAGCATTTGGGCGACGACCCTTCCGGCGACGCCGGCGAAAAAATCCAAGTCAACCTCGCGAGACTTTCCAACGATATTCAAAAACTCGCCTTTGCCGTTTCGATTTACGACGCGGAAAAACGCGGTCAAAACTTCGGAATGGCGCGCAACGCTCGCATCGTCCTCGTCGACTCTCAAACCGAACGTTCGATCGCCGGTTTCGATTTGTCGGAAGACGCGTGCCTTGAAACCGCCCTCGTCTTCGGCGAACTCTACCGTTATAACGGCGGTTGGAAGTTTCGCGCGCTCGGAGAAAGGTTCGCCGGCGGTTTGAAAGCCGTCGTTCACCATTTCGGCCTCGAAACGACGGAATGACGTCGCCTCGGCGTCGCGCCCAACTCGCGTTGTTCTTTACCGTTTATCCCATAAATCAAACGCATACCGAATACAATTTTAGGAACGCTTATCATGTCCTCGACCCTTAACTTTACCTCGATCGATCGCGGCCTTTCCAAAATTTACGTCGGCTTAGGATGGCAAGCTCCGGAAAGCCAATCCGACAATCCCAACAAGCAATACGACTTGGACGCCACCTGTTTCCTCCTCGACGCGACCGGGAAAACCCGCAATCAATCGGACTGCATTTACTTTAACCAACTTACAACTCCGTGCGGCTCCGTCAAACACTGGGGCGACGATCAGTATGGAGGCGGCGGCGACGACGACGAACGTATCGAAGTCGACCTTGCGAAACTCCCGAGCGACGTCGAAAAACTCGTTTTCGTCGTTTCGATTTACGACGCCGAAATCAAGTTTCCTCCTCAAAAATTCGGCGACATCAAGAAATCGTACATTCGCGTCGTCGACCAAACGACGAACAAAGAACTTTCGCGCCTCGACCTCAAAACGGACGGTCGCTCCGAAAGCGTTATCGTCTTTGGCGAACTGTATAAAAAGAACGGCGAATGGAGAATTCGCACGCTGGGCGACAGCGGCGGCTCTTCCCTTCCGGAACTCGCCGAAAAGTACGGCGTCGTCGTCGACCGCGACGAGCTGAACCAATACAACAAAACTCAACAAGAAAAATACCGCGCCTCTTTGTAAGGTTTAAGCCCAAAGACGCGGAAAAAACGCGCTCAAGCCTAAGCGAACGTCGGACGCGTCGCGCGACGACGCGTCGTTTGCCGCCGCGCTTGACTCAAGCCTAAGCGAACGTCGGACGCGTCGTCGTCTTGCGCGGACGGCGCCGCGTTTTCGCTCGCATTTTAAATTCAGCTTCAAAATTCAACATTAAAGAGCAACAACTATGGCGGTCTCACTAACTAAAGGTCAACACGCTCCGTTAGCCCAAGGACTTAACCAAATTTTAGTAACGCTCGGCTGGCAGGAACGCAAAGATTCTAACGAAAAGTTCGACTTGGACGCATCCTGCTTCCTGTTGGGCGAAAACGGCAAAGTCCGCTCGTCTCGCGACTTCGTCTACTACAAACAAAAAGACTCCTGGGGCGACGCGATCGTTTACGGCGGCGACGTTAAAAGAGGCGGCGCCGACTGCGAAACCTTCAAAATCGACCTTAGCCAAATCCCCGCCGACGTCGCGAAACTCGTGTTTGTCGTTACCATTTACAAGGGCCGCCAAAAATACCAAAACTTCGGCATGCTCGAATCCGCGTTCATTAATATCGTCGACGTCGTGGTCGACGACGCGATCGCGCAATTCTACTTGACGGCGGACGCCTCCAAGGAAATCGCGGTTATCTTCGGCGAGCTGTACCGCAAAAACGGCGCTTGGCGATTCCGCGCGCTCGGCGAAGGCTTCAACAGCAACGACCCCAACTGCCGGCACGAACTGCAAGCACTCGCGCGCCACTACGGAGCGCTTTAGTCGACGCCTCGACGCGATCAACGTCATTATCGCCGCGTTTTGGCGGCGTTCATCACACGTTAAGGAGAATACTTATGGCGGTTCCGCTTACCAAAGGTCAAAACGCGCCCCTCGCCGCAGGCCTTACGAACATCCTTGTCGGCTTGGGTTGGGATCCCCGAAGCGACGCGGGCGACGCCTTCGATTTGGACGCTTCCTGCTTCCTCCTCGGAGCCAACGGCAAAGTTCGCTCGTCGCGCGACCTTGTTTTCTACAAACAGCAACAACCTTGGGGCGACGCGATCGTTTACGGCGGCGACAATAAAACCGGCGTCGGCGACGGCGACGACGAAACCTTCGTTATCGATCTCGCCCAAATCGCGGACGACGTCGAAAAGCTCGTCTTCACGGTTACCATTTACAAAGCGACGGAACGTCGCCAAAACTTTGGAATGGTCGACTCCGCGTTCATCCGCGTCGTCGACAAAGCGTTGGACAACGAACTCGCCCGTTTCGACCTCACCCACGACGCGCGCTCCGAAAAAGCCCTCGTTTTCGGCGAACTTTATCGCCGCGACGGCGCTTGGCGGTTCCGCGCGATCGGCGACGGTTTCGACGGCGAACTCCAAGATCTCGCGCGCCATTTTGGGATTTAACCTAAGTTTGCCGATCGGCGAGCGGTTTGCGCGCCGCTCCCTGCTCCCGCTCAACAAACACCAAACCTTAAAAATATATAGAAAGTTTTCCAATGTCCAGAAGACTCCCGGTTTACTTGCTCATCGACAATTCCGGCTCAATGCGCACCGACGAGAAAATTGAAGCGGTCAACGAAGGCCTGCAAATGTTCGTCGACAGTCTCGCGATGGATCCGCACCTACTGCAAACGGCGTACGTCAGCGTTATCTCGTTCAACACCGAAGCGCGCCAAGAGATTCCGTTGACCGACGTGTACGACTTCGCCACGCCGGAGTTGCGCGCCGGCGGAAAAACGGCCCTCGGCGGAGCGTTGCGCCTCGTTAAAGAATGCGCCGAACGCGAAGTCCGCAAAGGCACGCCCGACCAAAAAGGCGACTGGCGCCCGATCGTCTTCCTGATGACGGACGGCGCCCCCACGGACGACTTCGAAGCGGGCTTGGCCGAATTCAAACAATACAAATGGGGTAAAGTCATCGCTTGCGCGGTCGGCGCCGACGCCGACCCTCGCGTCTTGACGAAAATCACGCCCACGGTGGTTCAGCTCGCTTTCGCCGACTCCTCCACCCTTCACAGCTTCTTTAGCTGGGCTTCGTCGAGCCTCGGCCCGATGAGCGACACGCTCTCAAGCGGAGGCGATTTGGATACTTACGACCTGGAAGACGACGTTCCCCCGCCGCCGGGCCTCGATTTCTTCTACCGTTAAGCGTTCGCGTTTAACGGCGGTTGCGAACGCGTTAGGCTCGATCGCGTTTCGCCGCTTCGCCGCCGCCCGACGCAAACGCGTCGCGTCTCCGGCTCGTCCCCCGCAAACGCGCCGCGACGCGACGCGTCCGTTCGCGACAATTTTACGTTGTCGCGCCGTTCGTTTCCTTCCCCCTTATTCCAGAAAGCGCAAACGTTATGTCCCGCCGCCTTCCCATTTACGTTTTAGTCGACGTGTCCGGCTCGATGCACGGTCAATCGATCCAAGCGGTTCGAATCGGTCTCGAAACCCTTCGCGACTCCCTCATCGACGACCCCCACGCCTCGCTCTCGGCCGCCATCAGCGTTATCGCGTACGGTCGCGACGCGCAAGTCCTCACGCCGCTGACTTCTTTGTACGACTTCGAGGTTCCGCCGCTCCACGCGCCCGAAACGGCGCCCACCAATCTCGGCGAAGGCTTGGAACTTCTTTGCGAACAATACGACAAAGAAGTCGTCATTGGCTCGCAAAACCAAAAAGGCGACTGGCTCCCCATTCTCGTCATCATGACCGACGGCGAACCGACCGACGTCGACTTATTCCGAAGAATGACGCAACAAATCGAACAAATGAAGGCGGGAAGAACGACGTCGGATCCCAACAAAAAACGTTTCGGTCGTATTCTTGCCTGCGCCGCCGGCACGGAAGACTCGGCCCCCAAACCTGAAATTTTTCAAGGCCTTACCAGCGAAGTGCTCGAACTTCAGCGGTTGGATCCGACGAGTTTCCAAGCCTTTATTTGTTACGTTTCCGACACGATTAGCTACACCAGCCAATCGCTGTCGGCGCCCGTCGAAATTCCGCCCTACTCTCCCGATATGAATTTCCCCCGCTAATCGCGCCTTGTTTACCGGCCAATATGCCGCGCTTCGCCGTTCGACGCCGCGCTCGCGTTTGTTTTCCCTTCCTCACTTAATATTAGGATTTTTCGATGTCCGCCCCCTCCCCTAATAACGACGATAGAAACACAAACGCAAGCGCGCGTCGACGCTCGACGGCGCCCCCCTCCGCTCCTCCGTCCTCCGCGAACGCGCGTCCCGCTTCGAACGTAATCGGCGTTCCTAAAACGCCCGCGCGGCGCGACGCTTCCGCCGTTCCGGAGCCGATCGACCTTAGCGCTCTTAAAACGGCTTCCGCAACGCCGGGCGTCGAAACCGAACGTCGCCCAACGCGACCGGTCGCGACGCCGAGCGCCGCCGCGCCGTCTTCCGAACCGCCGAGCGCCGAGGCGTTGCGTCGCGAAAGCGAACGCCGCAAAGCGCGACCGGTCGCGACGCCGAGCGCCGAAACCGCCAAGCAAACGCAAGCGAACGCCGCCGAAAACGCCAAGCGAGAAACGCCGAGCCTTCCCGCGTCCCGCGCCGAAATCGCGAGCGCGGCGACGAAACCCGTCTTCAAGCTGACGCTCGCCCTCGTCGCGGACGCGGCTCAACGTCAAGAAATTCAAGAACGCGCGACGGCGGCGGCTCCGCGTTTGCCTCGCGCCTCGGTCGGAACTCCTTACCAAGAGAGCCTTGACCTCGGCGCCTTGCTGCTGGAAAACGCGTCCGACGCGCGCCGCGTTCGCTTTGAACTTGTCGACGTCAACGCGGTTTTCGCCGATTTCGGCCTAAAATGCCGACTCGTCGACGACCGCGTTCTCCAGCTCTCCGGAACGCCGACGCGCCACTTGTTCACGCGCCTTCATATCGAAATTCGTTGCGACGACGCGACGACGGCGTCCCTTTTGTTCCCGTTCAATATTCAACCGGACCCTTGGGCGCTTTGGGAATACCGCGAGCCGCCGAAGGACGCCCCCTACCCGGTCGACCACCTGAAAAAAGCCGCGCGCCCCTTCCCCGGAACCGACAAACTCGTTCTCGCCGCAAGCCGTCGCGGACGTTCGCACGAACATAAAGGCGCGTTTCGCGACGACGATTTCGCGTTCCACGTCGCCGGCGAAGGCGAATGGAGCTTTTTCGCGACGGCCGACGGCGCCGGCTCCGCCGAATTTTCGCGTCAAGGCGCCAAAATCGCCTGCGAAACGGTCGTCGCGCAACTCAAGAAAAACTTCGCCCAAAATCCGCTTCCCGAGCCCCTGTTCGAGAACCACCACCGCGCGTCGCAATCGCTTTTCGCCGTTTTCGACGGCTTCAAAGCGCCGAACGGAATCGTGTACAATTTCCATTCCGCGCTTCATAAGTCGTATCGCCAAATTTACGCCGAATGCCAAAAGTACAACGCGACCCTCGCGCCCAACCAACCGCAAAAGAAATTAAAAGATTTTCACACGACGCTCCTTTGTTGCGCGATTAAAAAATATCCGAACTTTTGGGCGATCCTTTCCTATTGGATCGGCGACGGCGCGTTCGCGATTTACGGCCCCAACGGCGAACGACGCGTCGAACCGCTCGGCGAACCGGACGGCGGCGAATTCGCCGGTCAAACGCGTTTTTTCACGATGGCGCCGGAACTTGCGGCGGAACCGATTCAACGTCGTTTCCGCATGACGTTCCTCAACGACTTCGACGCGCTCGTGATGGCGACCGACGGCGTCGCCGACCCCTATTTCGAAGTCGCCGCCGAAATGAGCAATATGGAAAATTGGGGTCGATTTTGGAACGCGCGCGGTCGCGAAGCGCTTTTTGAAAACGTTTTCGCCCCCGACGCCTCGCCGGAGGAACGCGCGGAAAACCTGTTGCAAGGCCTGCATTTTAAAGAATTGGGGCACTCCGACGACCGAACCCTATTGCTCCTTCTCAATCCGGCGCGTTTTGCCGGAGGCGTTCGTCCGTAATCGTCCCCCGCTTTCGTCCAACGTCGACGGCTCGTCCCGTCGCTATATTTAACAGGAGTATTATTGTTATGAGCGAAACAATCCGCGAAGCGATCGCAGACGACGGCTCCAAATATCCGTTCGTCGACAAAGGCTCGCCCGCAGCGCGCGGCGGAATGAAAGATATTTATTTTGCGCCGGACAAAACATACGCCGTCGCGTTCTTCAGAACGACGCCGCAAGATAAAGGGCTAGAACGTTTAGAAAAAATCGTCGGCAAATATCGACGCGCGATCTTCGAAGAGAATCCGGACGAAGGCAAGTTTTGGGAAAAACTCTTTTGTTGGCCGCAAAAAATCGTTACTTGGGACGACAAAACGGGTTACGTCATGCCTTTTTATCCGAAAAATTTCTTCTTTTCGGAAGGCAGAATGGCCAACAAAGAAAAAAATAGCCGTTGGTTCCTCGAAGGCGCCCACTTCAACCGCGTTCTCACCGACGTCAAGAGAACCGGCGGTCAAGAGCAAAGCGCGTTGAAAAACTACCTTCACGTCTGCTGGAAGCTCGCCTGCGCGATCCGCCGCCTTCACCAGGCCGGCATGGCGCACAGCGATATTTCGTACAACAATTATCTCGTCAGTCCGAAAGATTACCAAGCGTATTTGATCGACCTCGACGGTTTGGTCATTCCCGACGAATACAAACCGGACGTCGCGGGTTCGCCCGACTTTACGGCGCCGGAGGTTTTGAAGACGCGATCCCTTCCCCTCGACGATCCCAATCGTCAACTCCCCAGCCATAAAACGGATCGGCACGCGTTGGCGGTGTTGCTTTATATGCACCTCTTCCACCGCCATCCGTTGAAAGGCGACCAATTTTTCAGCGCCAACCCGGACGAGCAAGTAGCCATACAAATGAGCTCCGGCGCGCTCTTCGTCGAACACCCGACCGACGACCGCAACCGCGTTCGTTTCCCCGCCGAACGCGCGCAACCTTGGAGCGACCCGGCGACGATCCCTTACGAAACGGCGGGCCCGGAACTTGCCGCGCTCTTCCGTCAAGCGTTCGTCGACGGCCTGCACGACCCGGACAAACGTCCGAGCGCGGCGCAATGGGAAAAAGCGCTCTTCCACGCTTTCGACCTTTGCCTCCCGTGCTCCGGTCAACATTGCCCGAAAAAAGGCTTCATTTTCGACCCGAGTTCCAACGCCAAACCGACGTGCCCCTACTGCGGAACGCCCTACGTTTACCAGATTCCGATTTTTGAATTTTACACCACGCCCGCCGGACTTAACAATTACCGTCCGGAAAACCGGCGCCTCGTGGTTACCCCCATGCAACCTTTATACGTTTGGCACGCCCAACGTTACTTGGAGCCGAACGAAAAACTGCCGGACGATCAACTCGCTCCCGTCGGTTACGTTTCGTTCCACAAAGGCCGTTGGGTTCTCGTAAACCAAACGTTGCCGCACATGCGCAACCTGTCGGACGGGCAAGACGTGCCGCCGAATTCGTCGCTTCAACTCCGCGACGGTTTGGAGCTTCTTTTGCACCCCGGCGCGGAATGCATTATGTGCCGCTCGAAAAAGAAGATCGTCAAGCAGCTTGCGCAGTACATATTGCCGCACACGAAAACATTGATCTTCTGCATTTTCCTTTCGCTCTTCACCACCTTTATGGCGCTGGTTCCCCCTGCGATCACGGGCTTTATCGTGGACGCGGTGTTCCCCGGCGGAAGCGGCCAAAGCACAATTCCCGTTCTCGGCGCGATCAAGAATGCCTTTGCGGGCGAGCCGAAAATGGTTTGGACCGCGATGATCATCCTTCTTCTCTCTACCTATATTTTGCAGTACGGCGTTGGTATCGTTCGCTCGTATCTGATGCGTATGGTCGGTAACAAAACC